>NZ_JBHVER010000155.1:0-19749 GCF_042802195.1 Kitasatospora sp. NPDC057500
GGTCCGGGCCTTCGGGCCCGGACCTCACGCATGCGGGGGAGCGGCTCAGTCGCGCGGTTCCACGCTCATCGGCAGACCGCCCTTGACCCGCAGGGTCAGCATCGGCTCGGCCCGCACCCGGTGGCCGCGCGGCACGGACAGCCGCAGCCGGCGCAGCAGCACGGCGAGCACGACGGTGGCCTCCAGCATCCCCAGGCCGCTGCCCACGCAGACCCGGGGGCCGGCGCCGAACGGCACGTAGGCGTAGCGGTGGCGGCCCGCCGCGCGGCCCTTGGTGAAGCGGTCGGGGTCGAAGCGCCCGGGGTGCTCCCAGAAGGCCGGGTGCCGGTGCAGGGTGTAGGGGCACAGGACGACGTCGGCGCCGGCGGGCACCCGGTAGCCGCCGATCTCGTCCTCGGCGAGCGCCTTGCGCGGCAGCAGCCAGACCGCCGGGTAGAGGCGCATCACCTCCTGGAGGACGGCCGAGGTGTAGCTGAGCCGGTGGACGTCCTCGAAGGCGGGCAGTCGGTCGCCGAGGACCTCGTCGATCTCGGCGCGGACCCGGTCGCCGACCTCGGGGTGCCGGTCGAGGAGGTACAGCGCCCAGCCGAGGGTGCTGGCCGTGGTGTCGTGCCCGGCCAGCAGCAGGGTGATCAGCTCGTCGCGCATCCGGTCCCGCCGGGCCCGGGGGTCGCGCTCCCCGGCGGTGGCGTCGATCAGCCGGGACAGGACGTCGTCGCGCGTCCCGTCGGATGCCGGGTGGCTGCGCCGCTCGCGGTCCAGCGCGGCGACGATCCGGTCCAGCTCGGCGCGCGCCTTGCGGAACCTGAGCTGGAGCGGCAGCGGCACCCAGGAGGGCACCGAGCCGAGGCTCATCATCTCGAAGATGGCCTGGTCCTGGACGACCTCGAAGGCCTCGCCGATGGACTCGTAGGCGCCGAGGTCGGTGTCCAGGAGGGAGCGGCCGAGCACACCGAGGGTGAGCGTGGTCATCTCCTGGCGGATGTCCACCGGGCCGCGGCCCGCGGCGCGGCGCAGCCGCTCGGCGAGCAGCCCCGCCTCCTCGGCGATCGCCCCGGTCTGCCGGGAGATCCGGCGGGCCTGGAACACCGGCTGGATCACCTTGCGCTGGGCGCGCCACAGCTCGCCCTCGCTGGTCAGCAGCCCGTCGCCGAGGGCGCGGCGGGCGTGCACCAGGCCGATGCCCTTGTGGTAGTTGGTGCTGTTGTCGGTGAGCACCCGGCGGACGTGGTCGGGGTGGTTGAAGAAGTAGAGGGTCTTGGGGCCGAGCGGCAGCCGTACCGCGTCGCCGTAGGCGGCCGCCGCCCGGGTCATCACCGTCAGCCGGTCGGCGGCCATCCGGGCCAGCAGCAGCGGGGTGGCGGCGCGGGAGGGGCCGGGGGGCCGGCGGGGCGGGCCGCCGCGGCGCGGCCGGGCGGCGGCCGGGGCGGCTCCGGCGGCGGGTCCGACGGCCGGTTCGGCGGTCACGCGCGGGCCTCGGGGGCGCCGTTGGTGATCCGTTCGGAGATGGCCCGCCGCCAGGTCTCGTAGGCCGTCAGCTCGCCGTCGACGACCGGCCGCGGCCGGGCCTGGTCGCACACCGCGGCGGCCTCCTGCGGGCTGAGGCCGCAGAGCAGCCGGACCGCCGTCTCGGAGTGCTCGGTGAGCAGTCCGGCCTCCACCCGGGCGGTGGAGGCGAAGGCCACGCCCTGGACGAACTGCGGCCGGTGCGGGCCGACCCGCTCGACCAGCAGTTTCAGTTCGTCCTCGGTGGCGCCGCCCGCGTAGCAGGTGGCCAGGCCGACGCCGGCCCACAGGTCGGCGTGCCGGTCGGCCTGGTAGCCGTCGACCAGGTCGGCGACCACGGCCGGGTCGGTGCCGCCGATGAACCACAGCGCCCGGCCGATGCCCTGGTCGATGGCGTGCCCGGCGTAGCGCCGGGTCTCGTCGCCGGGCCAGGGGAAGGCGGTCTCCCGGTGGTGCCCGTGCACGTACTGCGCGGTGCGGAAGTACGCCTGGTGGAAGCCGTAGCCGTCCAGGGCGAGCCAGCGCAGCAGCGGGTCGGCGGGCGCGATGGCGGCCCAGCGGAAGCGGGGGAGCCGGGCCATCGCCCAGCCGACCCCGACGTGGACCATGTAGTCGTGCGGCGCGCCGTGGCCCGCCAGGAACTCCGCGATCCGGCCGTTGCCGGGGATCGGCAGGCCGTCCAGCATGGCCAGGCCCATCCCCGCGCCCTCGTAGGCGAAGCCCCGGTAGCGCACCGGTATCCGCTCCAGCCGGCGGTGCGCCTCGTCCTGGTCCGGGGCCTCGACGGCGATCGCGTAGCCGTCGAGGAAGGACGCCCCGACGGTCTCCAGGTTCTGCCGCGCCTCGGGGCTCTTCACGTGGAATCCCCGGGTCGACAGCTTCGTCTCGTTGTGGCTCGGCGTCAACAGACGGCGCCTGACCGCCCGCCAGCTCCCGCTCATCAGTGCCTCCCGCCCGCCGCGTGCCCGGATGGCCGCGGCTCTCCGGATCCAATGCTTGGGGGCCCGGGCCCACGGCACTACTCCGAAGGTGCCGATGCCGGGCAACCCGGAAGAAGCAGGTCGGGCCCGGGAAGCTGACAATCTGTCACGTTACGTATGAGTAACAGTAGTTCCCGGTGTGCCCGAGTGGCGGCCGCGGTGAGTTGAGGAGATCGCGAGTGACTGAGACCACCTCCGCGGGCTGGCTGGTGAAGGCGCCGCCGCGCGCCACGTCGCTGTTCGTCAGCGGCCTCTTCCCGCGGCGCCGGGCCCTGGTGGTGGTGCTGGGCCTGCTCGGCGGGGTGCTGCTCGCCTACGTCTGGCCGGTGCGGCCGACGGACGACGCGAGCGCCCTCTCCGCCGCCGCCCGGCTGCTCGGGCGCGAGCCCGGGAGCGCGCCGCCGCAGGGCGTCGCCGCCGGTGCGCTGTTCGCCCTGGTCTCGGGCCTGGCCGGGTCGTTCACCGCCGGCGGGCTGGCGGCGTTCGGGGTGGTGGGGCCGCTGATCGGGCGGATGAGCCTGACCCGCCGCCCGCGCTCGGCGCACGCGCTCCATCCGCTGGGCTGGCTGGCGGTCGGCATGCTGCCGGTCGCCGCCGGCTACGGGGCGCTGGCCGGGCTGTTCGGCACCCGGCTGCCGCAGTTCGCGGCGGCGGACGACTCCGGGGGCGTCTCGCCGGGGCCGGTCCAGGCGATGGCCGTGTACGGGGCGGCCGGGCTGGTGATGCTGGCGATCGGGCTGGCCGCCGCCGGGGCGCTGCCGGACCCGCTGGAGCGGGTGGCCCGGCGGTTCCCGAACGCCCCGCTGGTGCTGGTCGGCGCGGTGCTCGGGGCCCTTCCGGCGGGCCGCCCGCACCCGCTGTTCCGGCAGGCGGCCCTGGAGCGCCGGCCGCTGTACGGGGCGGCGGCGTTCGCGTTCCAGTCGGCCGGCGGCCTGCTGGTGACGGCGCTGCTGTTCGTGCTGCTGTCCGGTGTCCTCGGCGCGCCCGTGCAGCGCTGGCTGGCCTCGGGGCCGGCCCGCGGAGCGGCGCTGACCGCCTCCGCCTTCCTGGTGGCGGGCGCGTTCACGGCGGTCTTCTGGGACCTCCGGCTGCTCGGCGACCTCGGCGTCCTGCGGTGGCCGGCGGCGCCCTGGAACGGGTAGCGCGGGCCGGTGCGGCGACGGCGGCGGGTCGGGCCCTGCGGGGGGCTCAGACCCGCCGCTCCGCTGCCCGGAGCACGGATTCCCGGGCGCGCTCCGGGTCGTCGCCGGCGCCGAGGATCATGCCGCAGACCTGTGCCTCGAAGCAGACGTCCGAGGTGAGCGGCTCGACCAGGTAGCCGCCGAGGTCCAGCGTGACCAGGCCGTGCAGCGCGATCCAGAGCTGGTGGGCGATCAGCTCGGGGTCGGAGGGCAGGAAGCGTTCGGCGGCCACGCAGCGCTTGACCGCCCCGACGAGCGCGGCCAGGGTGTAGCGGCCGTGCTGGCGGTCGTCGTCGGTGAGCGAGAAGCCGCTGAGGCCGGAGCCGCCGAACATGACGTTGTAGAGGTGCCGGTGCTCGCGGGCGTTGGCCCGGTACGCCCAGCCGAGCGCGACCACGTCGCAGACCGGGTCGTCGCTCTCCTCGACCGCCTCCAGCCGCCCGTTGAGCAGCATGAAGCCCTCGCGGACCATCGCCCGCACCAGGTCGTCCATGCCGCCGAAGTGCGTGTAGACCGCCATGGTCGAGGTGCCTACGGTGGCCGCCAGTTTGCGGGTGGACAGCGCGGCCGGGCCCTCCTCGCTGAGCAGCCGCGCGGCGGCTTCGATCAGCTGGGCTCTGAGATTCGGGTCAACTCGCCGTGGACTCACCCTTGACAGTATGTCAGTCACCTGTGAATCTCATCAATGACAGCGTTATATAACGGTGCTATCGATGGAGGGGGCGGCCATGCCGCGCGCCACGGGCCACACGTCAACGAGTCACCCGGCCAGCACGGTTCACCTGCTCGGACGCGGCTACCGTCCGGTGCCCGCCGAGACCTCGCACACCGACCTGACCGTCCACGGAGTCCTGCCGCCGCAGTTGGACGGCACCTTCCTGCGGATCGGCCCCAACGCCCGCGGCGACCACGACCCCGCCGTGCAGCACACCTTCTCCGGTGCCGGCATGGTGCACGGACTGCGCCTCGGCGGCGGCCGCGCCCACTGGTACCGCAACCGCTGGCTGCGCGGCGAGACCGTCAGCCGCGAACTCGGCGAACTGCCCGCCCCCGGCCCGCGCCGCGGCCTGGACGACAACGTCAACGCCAACCTGGTCCACCACGCCGGCCGCACCCTGGCCGTCACCGACGGCGGCGCCCTGCCGATGGTCCTCGACTCCGGACTGGGCACCGTCGCCCGCACCGATTTCGACGCCACCCTGCCCGGCGGGTTCTGCGCCCACCCGCTCACCGACCCGGTGACCGGGGAACTCCACGCCGTCGCCGTCGACCCGGCCGGGGACGAGGCCGTCCTGCTCACCGTCGACGTCGAGGGGCGGGTCCGCGACGCGCTGCCCGTCCCGGTCAAGGGCCGCCCCTGGATGCACGCCTTCGCGCTCACCGAACGCCACGCGGTGCTGTTCGACCTGCCGGTCGCCCACGACCCGGCCGAGGCCCGGGCCGGCTCGCCCGCCCCCTACAGCTGGCAGCCCGACCGCGAGGCCCGGATCGGCATCGTCCGCCGCGACCGGCCGGGGGCCGCCGCCCTCTGGCTCGACGTCCCGCCCTGCTTCGTCTTCCACCCCGTCAACGCCTTCGAGGACGCCGACGGCCGGATCATCGTGGACGTGATCCGCCACGAACGGGCCTTCGACCGCGACCGGCTGCACCCCAGCGAGTCCGCGCCCGCCCTGTGGCGGTGGATCCTCGACCCCCGCGAGGGCGCCGTGCTCGAACGCCGGCTCGACGACCGGGTCCAGGAGTTCCCGCGCATCGACGAGCGGCGCACCGGCCTGCCGTACCGCTACGCCTTCACCGTCGAACTCGTCCCCGGCCAGGGCGCCGCGCTCTGCGGCCCCGCGCTGCTGCGCCACGACCTCGCCACCGGCCGCACCGACCGGCACGCCTTCACCGGCGGACGGCAGAGCGGCGAGCCCGTCTTCGTCCCGCGCGACGCGCTCGCCCCCGAGGGCGACGGCTGGCTGCTGACCCTGGTGTACGACCCCGCCGCCGACCGCAGCGAACTGGTCGTCCTGGACACCGCGGACTTCACCGGCCCGCCGGTCGCGGTGGTGCCGCTGCCGGTGCGGGTGCCGCACGGGTTCCACGCGCAGTGGGTTCCCGCCGGGTGGTGAGCGGCCCCCGGCCGCCGGCCGGGCCCACTCCGGGAATACCGGAAGTCCGCCGCCCGGAAATCCCCGCGGCGGAATTCCGGGGCGCCCGTCCGGCAACCGGCGAGAAGACCGGCCGACGGCCCCGGCGGTACGGTGCGGCTATTCATCCGCACCGATCGGGGAAAACATCATGTCCGGTTCGGAGTCCTTCGACGACATCGTGGTCGGCGCCGGCACCGCGGGCGCGGTGGTCGCCGCCCGGCTCAGCGAGGACGGCACCCGGCGGGTCGCGCTGATCGAGGCGGGCCCGCACTACCCCACCCGCGAGCAGACGCCCGGCGACCTGCTGAACGGCAACGCGATGTCGCTGGCCGAGCACGGCTGGGGCCTGTCCGCCCGGCTCACCGCCGACCGGCGCACCGCCTTCCCGCAGGGCAAGGTGACCGGCGGCTCCTCCGCCGTCGGCAACACCGTGATGATCCGCGCCACCCCCGCCGACCTCGACGAGTGGGCCGCCCTCGGAAACCCGGCGTGGAGCTGGGACGAGGCACTGCCCCGGCTGCGGGCGATCGAGGACGACCTCGACTTCGGCGCCGAACCGCACCACGGCACCGGCGGCCCGGTCCCGATCAGGCGCTGGCGCCCGGAGGAACTCACCGCCGTGCAGCGGCTCTTCCTCGACGGCTGCCTGGAGGCCGGCCACCCGCACGCCGCCGACCACAACCACCCGCTGTCCACCGGCGTGGGCCCCATCCCCTCCAACCGGCGCGACGCCCGCGAGCGGGTCTCCACCGCCATGGCGTACCTCTGGCCCGCCGCCGGCCGCCCGAACCTCACCATCCTCCCGGACACCCTGGCCGACCGCGTCCTGATCGACGGCGACGGCGCCGCACGCGGCGTCCGGGTCCTGACGGGCGGCGCCGCCCGCGACCTGACGGCACGGCGGATCGTGCTCGCGGCGGGCGCGATCGGCTCACCCGCCGTCCTGCTGCGCTCCGGCGTCGGCCCGGCCGGGCACCTGGCCGACCTGGGCATCCCCGTCCGGGCGGACCTGCCGGGCGTCGGGGAGGGCCTGCTCGACCAGCCGCGGATCGGCGTCTTCCTGACGCCCCGGCCCGGTGCGGCCGACCGGAGCGCCTCCACCGGCCAGATCGTGCTGCGCACCACCGCGCCCGCGCCCGCCGGGGGAGCGGGGCGCTTCAACGACATGTACTACGCGATGGTCAACCACTTCGACCTGGCGCACCACTTCCCCCGGCTGCGCCGGGCGGCGGGCGCCGACGGGGTGTTCGGCGTGATGGCCGTGGTCCGCCGCCCGTACTCCCGGGGCCGGATCACCCTCGCCTCCGCCGATCCGCGCACCGCGCCGCTGATCGACCTCGGCTACCTCACCGACCCGCGGGACCACGGCCTGTTCGCCGAGGCGGTGCGCACCTGCTGGCGGCTGGCGAACTCGGCCGGGATCGGGGCGCACGCCGAGAAGGTGGTCGCGCTGGACGAGCGGACCGTCCACGACGACGAGTTCCTGCGGGAGTACGTCGGGACGACCGTCGACACCGCGTTCAACCCGGCCGGCACCCTGCGGATGGGCCCCGACGGCGACCCGGGCGCGGTGGTGGACCAGTTCGGCGCCGTCCGGGGCGTGGCCGGCCTGTACGCGGCCGACGCCTCCGTGATGCCGTCCATGGTGTGCGCGAACCCCGCGCTGACCACCGTGCTGATCGGTGAGCGGATCGCCGAGGCACTGCGCGGGGACCAGGGCTGAATTGCCGGTCGGGCATTCTCGGAGTAGGCGCCGCACGGGCCGTTCCGAAACAATTGTGCCGAGCATCCTCCGGTCGCCGGAAGTCACCGGAAATCACCGGGGCCGGGAATCACCGGGAACCATCGGGAATCACCGCAGAATACCGGGAATCACTCCCGCGCTTTCCGGGCGCGGAATTTCGGAAAGGAAATTCGATGACTGTGGAAAGCGCGGATTCCGGGATCATCGCGGGGGTCGACCCCGAGGTGCCGCACGTCTCCCGGGTCTTCGACCTGATGCTCGGCGGCACCGCGAACTTCGCCGCCGACCGGGCCGCCGCCGAGGCCGCGTTCGCCTCCTGGCCGGGCGGCGACGTCCGGGTGGACATCCGCGCGGCGCGCGGCGCACTGGTGCGGATCGTGCGCCACCTCGCGGCCGGGGAGGGCATCCGGCAGTTCCTCGACATCGGCACCGGGCTGCCCACCGCGAACAACACCCACGAGGTCGCGCGGAGCATCGTCCCGGACGCCAGGACCGTGTACGTGGACAAGGACCCGGTCGTGGTCGCGCACTCCCGCCACCTGCTGTCCGGCCTGCCCGGGGACGAGGTCCGCTACCTCCAGGCCGACGTCAAGGACATCGACCGGATCCTCGACGGCGCGCGGGCCGTACTGGACTTCGAGCAGCCGGTCGGCGTGATCCTCTTCGGCATCCTGCACTTCCTCCCCGACGACCAGGGCCCCGCCGAGCTGATGAAGCGCATCGTGGACGCCGTCCCGTCGGGCAGCCACGTCGCCTTCTCCCAGTTCGCCCGGGTCGGCGAGGACACCGCGATGGACGAGGCGTTCGAGCTGCTCAACCGGCAGTGGGGGGAGTCGGTGGTGCGCCGGACCAGGCAGGAGGCCGCCGACCTCTACTTCGCCGGCCTGGAGCCGGTCGAGCCCGGGGTGGTCGAGCTGCCCGACTGGCGGCCGGAGCCCGGCGGGGCGGGCCCGCGGCCGATGCCCATGTGGTGCGGGCTGGCCCGCAAGGCCTGACCGCGCGCCGCGCGCCGCGCGCGACGCCGAAGCCGTACCGGGCCGCCCAGGCGGCCCGGTACGGCTCTTCGCGTGAGGCCTACCGGCGCATCACCAGCGGCTGCTCGCCGAGCAGATAGGCGCCGACCGTCTCGAAGTGCGAGTACGAGAGCGCGATGTGCTTGGTCACCGCGTTGATGTCGCGGAAGGCCCGCTCCAGCCGGCTGGAGGCGTACATCGAGGTCGTCCCGGCCAGCGTGTACGCGGTCTCCACCGCCGCCGTCGCGGCCTCGCCGACGGTCGCCGAGGCGAGCCGCACCAGCGAGCTGAGGTCGTCGCCGGCCGTGCCGGACGCCTCGACCTGCCGGGCCGCCTCGAACAGCAGCAGCCGCGCCGAGTAGAGCGCCGCCTCGGCGCGTGCGAACCGGTCCTGGACCACGTGGTTGGCGGCCAGGGTCCGGGTGCCGCTGGCCGGGGTCTTGGCGTGCGCGGTGGTCCAGAAGGCGTCCAGCGCGTCCTGTGCCACCCCGAGCGCGACCGGCGCGGTGGAGAACGGCCCGAAGTCGAAGTAGCCGACGGGGTAGGCCCGGGAGGCCCGCTCCGGCGGCGCCTGCGCCATCCGGCCCTTGCGGACGGCGTAGCCCTCGGCGACGAACCGTTCCTCCACTCGGAAGTGGTTGCTGCCCGTGCCGCGCAGGCCGACGGTGTACCAGGTGTCCTCGATCCGGACCTCGGAGGCCGGTACGAACAGCATCACGACGTCCGGGCCGGCCGGCGTGCGCACCGGCTGCCAGTCCTCGCAGACCAGCGCCGTGCAGACCAGCCAGTCGGCGTGCGCCGAGCCGGACCCCATCGCCCACTCGCCGCGCAGCAGGTAGCCGCCGTCCACCGGCTCGGCCAGGCCGGACGGCTTCACCCCGCCGACCGCGAAGCCGGCGCAGTCCCGGAACAGCTCCCGGGAGGTCTCCTCCGGCAGGTAGTCGGACAGCCGGCCGATGGCCCCCTGGACGCCGATCTGCCAGGACACCGAGGCGTCGAGCCGGGCCAGCGCCTCCAGCGCGTACATCCCGGCCGTCAGCGACACCTGCGCGCCGCCGAACTCCCGGGAGACCCACATCCGGGTGAACCCGGCGTCGTGCAGGGCCGCGTAGACCTCCCGCGGCATCCTCCGGTCGCGTTCCGCCGCGTCCCGGTGCGCCGCGACCACCGGCGCGATCCGGTCGACCCGGCCGAGCCACTCGCCCTGCTCGGGTGTCGGCGCGGCCTCCGGCAGCCTGCACCGCTTCAGACGGTCGTTCATGGGGTGGCTCCTTCGGTCGACTCCGACCCGCGCGACACCGGTGACCTGGGAGGATCTCCGGGAGAGGTGCTGGTACCAGTGTCGGGCGGGCCGCCGGGGCCGACTCCTCCGAGCGTGCCCTGTCGCCGGACCGTACGCGGTTTGCCGCTTGCCGCTTGCCGCTTAGCGCTGACCGCGGTCGGTCGCGGGGGAGCCCCCGGCGTCGAGCTCGGCCGGCAGGCCGAAGGCGGCGTACACCGCGGGGTCCTGGAACACCGAGGTGCGGCTGATGCCCGCGGCGGTGACCGTGAACACCTGGAGGGTGTGCAGCAGGTAGCCCTCGCCGGCCCGCCGGTAGGCGGCGAAGCCGGGCTGGCCGTTGGCGGCGATCCGCTCCAGGCGCCAGTCCGTCCCCGACTTCTCGAACACCCAGTGCATGAACAGGCCGTAGTTGTCGCGGCCGGTGAACCAGTTGAGCATCGGCGGCATCTCCATGAGCACGTCCTCGGTGAGCAGCCGCTTGAGGCCCTCCACGTCGGCGTTCTCGAAGGCCTTCATGTAGCGGTCCACCCAGGCCCGCTGCTCGGCCGCGAGCGGCTCGCCGAGGCACTCGTACTCCGTCCCGGTCTCCTTGAGCCGGGCCCGCGCCCGTTGCAGCGAGCTGTTCACCGACACCACCGTGGTGCCGAGGATCCCGGCGGCCTCGGACGCCGTGAAGGCGAGCACGTCCCGCAGGATCAGCGCGCCGCGCTGACGTGCCGACAGGTGCTGGAGGGCGGCGGCGAATGCCAGCCGCAGGCTGCTGCGGTCGATCACCGTGCCGGCCGGGTCGCCGGCGGCGAGCAGCGCGTCGGGGAACGGCTGCAGCCACGGCACGTCGTCGCCGCGCACCAGCGGCCCGAGCGGCTCCGACTCGGTCACCAGCCCGGACGGCAGCGGCCGTCGGCCGGAGCTCTCCAGTGCGGTCAGACAGGCGTTGGTGGCGATCCGGTAGAGCCAGGTGCGCAGCGAGCTCCGGGCCTCGTCGTACCGCTCGCGCGCCCGCCAGGCCCGCAGATAGGTGTCCTGGACCAGGTCCTCGGCGTCGTGGACGGTGCCGAGCATCCGGTAGCAGTAGGCGAGCAACTCCGGCCGGTACGGCGCGATGCGGCGGTCGAAGTCGTCCTCTGTGGTCACCGCGTGCCCCTTCCGGCCCTCACCGCGGCCGTGGTGGCCGTGCGGCCGGACGACCGTACCGCGCGCGGCGGCCGGCCGGTGGGCGGAACCCGTTCGACACCCACCGGCCGGGTGGTCCGGTCAGTCCCCGAAGGCCTCGCAGACCCCGAGCAGGCTCTCCTCGAAGCCGCCCTCCGGCATGCCCTTCCCGGCGGTGAAGAGCAGCGCCTCGTCGTAGACGCCGTCGAAGCCGGCCGCGAACCGCTCCCTGGCCTCCGCTGGCGTGCCGTGGACGGTCAGGGTGTCGAGCATCCGGTCCGGGACGGCGGCCACGACGCCCCGCAGGTCGCGCCGGGCGAACGCCTCGCGGATCGCGGCCACCTCGGACCCGAAGCCGTGGAAGGCGATCAGCGGGGCCGCCGAGTCCCGGGAGGCGAACACCGCGAGCTGGGTCGCGGCGAGCGCCCGCGCCCGGGCGGGGTCCTCGGCGACCGCGCAGATGGTCATCCCGGTGACCGGGACGGGCCGCTCCCGTCCGGCCTCCTTGGCCGCCGCGGCGAGGGTGGGCCGGACCACCTCCTCGGCGAAGGCCGCGCTGCACAGCGGCAGGCCGATCAGCCCGTCGGCGACGGCGCCCGCGGCCCGGATCATCGGCGCCCGTCCGCCGGCCAGCAGGATCGGCGGCCGGCTCGCCCCGGCCGGGTCCGTCGGCCGCGGCCAGGGCGGGAGCATCGGGTCGACGGGCAGGCGGCAGCGGTAGAACGCGCCGTCGTGCTCGACCGGCGTCGTGCCGACCTCCCAGATCCGGCGGATCAGCGGCACCAGCTCGGCCAGCCGGGCGGCGGGCCGGTCCTCGTCGAGGCCGTGCCAGTCGGAGATCACCTGCGGGTTCCCGGAGCCCAGGCCCAGCTGGACGCGGCCCGGGGCGAGTTCCGCCAGTGAACGGAACTCGGTGGCGGTGGCCAGCGGGGTGCGGCCCAGCGCCCAGGCGATCGCCGAGCCGATCCGGATCCGCGAGGTCGCCGCGGCGACCGCGGCGAGCGTCACCACCGCCGAGCGGTCGTAGAACTCGCTGGAGTGGAAGGACGGCAGCCCGCGCCGCTCGGCCTCGACCGCCACCCGCACCGCCAGCGGCACCGTCCCGGCCTGCACCGCCAGGCCCGGCCTGGTCCTCAAACCGCCGTCCACATCGATCTCCCTCCCCGGTCCCGGACACGTGCTCCGACGCTATGGCCCGCGTCCGGCGCCCGGCTTCTCCCAGGTTGTGCGGGCCCCGGGGCCGTCCCGGAACTCGTCCCCGCCGGCGCGATGAGTTCCGGGGACGCCGGCGGTATGTAGCGGTGAGTCCGTCGGAACAGCCAGGCGGACCGGCTCTGAGGGAGATTCCGAATGTCTGTCACCCGTACCGAGGACGAGGCCGCGATCAACGCCGTGCTGGGCGCCGCCTACCGGGCATGGGAGGCCAATGACGCCGACGCGTTCGTCGCCGACTACACCGAGGACGCGACCGCCATCCTGCCCGGCTCGCTGCGCGCCGGGCGCGAGGTGATCCGCGAGACCATGGTGAAGGGCTTCGAGGGGCCGCTCAAGGGCAGCTCGACCTACAACAAGCAGCTCAGCGTCCGCTTCCTCGGGGACAGTGCCGCGATCGTGGTCAGCGAGTCCGGCATCCTGTTCGCCGGCGAGAGCGAGGTCCCCGACGCCCGCAAGATCAACGCCACCTGGGTCCTGGAGAAGAAGGGCGGCGCGTGGTTCATCGCCGCGTACCACAACTGCGCGATGCTGGCGCCCGCGCACTGACGCCCGGGGCGGGGCGGGGCACGCGGCGGGGCAGGCGGCGGGGTGCGCGCGCTTCCCGCGGCGCGCGCCCCGCCCGTGCGGTCACTCCAGGCCGTCGAGCAGCAGCGCCTCGAACCGCCCGGCCACCTCCTCGATCACCTCGGCACGGTGGAACGCGGTGTCGTGCACCAGGTCGAGGGTGAGCCGGCCGGCCACGGTCGAACCGAACAGGACCGGCACCGGCCCGCGGGCGGTGCCGGCCCACCGGCTGTCCGTGACCCGCAGCTCCTCCGGCACCGGGTACTCCTCGCCGACGCCGATGTTCGACACCATGAAGGACATCGGCGGCAGCGGGATCGCCGCGCCGGCCGCGCGCTGGGCGACCAGTCGGTGCTGGATCTCCTCCCGCTCCAGACCCCGCCCGAGCTGCGCGCCGATGCGCCGGCCCACCTCGGCGGGGCGGTCGTCGAGGTCGACGCCGGTGGAGCACACCAGCCGCGCCACGCAGCAGAACGGCGCGTCGGCCGGGATCGGCGGATCGACCCGGGGCCGCAGGTCCACGGCGAAGGCGGGCGCCACCGGCAGCGGCCCGGGCTGCGGGAACCGGGCGCGAACCGCGCAGGCCAGGGCCCCGGCCAGCAGGCCGGTGAGGGTGACCCCGTCCCGGCGGGCGGCGGCGAGCAGCGCGGCCGTCGTCCCCGGTTCGAACGTGAAGGCGCGCACCGCCAGCTCGCCCGGCGCGTCCGCCGCCCCGCCCAGCATCAGCGGCGGCTCGCCCTCCTGCGGCGGTTGCACCGATCCCGCCTCGTACGCCGCGAGCAGCGCCTCCTCCAGCGAGCCCTCGAACGCGGAGCGGCCGGTCGGCGCGCTCTCCTCCTTGCGGAGCAGGCCGGTGTAGTGGGCGAGCAGACGGCGCAGCAGCAGGGCGTTCAGCCTGCCGTCACTGGCGGTGTGGTCGCCGGCGAGGCTCAGCACCGCCGACCGCGGCCCCTGGGCGAGGGTGATCCGGTAGATCGGGCGGTCGTCCTCCAGTTCGGCGTTGAGCATCTGCGCGAGGCCGTTGCCGCCGGGGGCGACCAGCTCCAGCCCCGGCCCGTCGCCGGCCAGTTCGACGACGACGCCGTCCGGGGTGGGGCGCAGGGAGCAGCGCACCAGCGGGTGGTCGCGCTGGAGCAGGCGCAGCGCCCGCTCCAGGACCTCCGGGTCGACCCTGCCCTCCAGGGTGACGCTCGCGACGACCGGTCCGACGCGCCACAGGTGGAACAGGGACTCGAAGAAGGTGAGGGAACGTCGCTCGGTGGTCATCGGCGGCACCTTTCGTGCGTCCGGGGGGAGGGGGGACGGACCGGCCCGGGGCCGGGTCAGCCGAACGGCGTGGGGGTGAGGATCCGCCGGTCGAGCCGGGCGACCAGCGGCCCGTCGACCTCGCTGAGCCGCTTGGCCTCGACCCACCGCGGATCGGTGAGCAGGGCCGCCCAGTTGCGTTCCAGGGCGTCGTAGGAGTCGTGCCGCAGCACGTAGACGACCTGGCCCATGGTCTGCGCGCCGAACTCGGTCAGCGAGATGAAGACCACCTCCATCCCGTGCTTGGCGAGCAGTTCCAGGGCGTGCTCGTTGAAGCGGCGGATCAGGGCCGGCAGCTGCCCGGGGACAGCGGTGTACTCGCGCAGTTCGTAGATCATGAAGAGGGAACTCCCGTTCGGGAAAGGCGACATGGCCACATCCGCCGACGTCCGGCGCGGGCCGGGCTCGCGTCGGGGAGCCTAGCCGCGGCGCGCCCGGGCGGACTTCTCCCTGGGTGCCCGGCGGGATCGCGCGCCCGTGCGCGGGTCCGCGCGCGAACGGCGATGAGTTCCACCCCCGCCGCCGGTATGTAGACCGAGCCCCGGCCGGCGGCGCCCGCGCCGCGCCTCCGGGGGTGGAACGACCGAACGGAGAGAGCCATGACCACGGCAGGGCCGGCGACGCAGCCGACCGCGGCACCCGCGGAGGAGTCCGACCGGCGGTGGATGATGCTGGTACTGCTGCTGCTCGGGCAGTTCATGGGCCTGGTGGACGTGTTCGTCGTCAATGTGGCGATGCCTTCGATCGGCACCCGGCTGCACGCCTCCGGCGCCGCCCTGCAACTGGTCGTCGGCGGCTACACGATCGCCTACGCGATGCTGCTGATCACCGGCGCCCGGCTGGGCGACCTGTACGGCCGGCGCCGGATGTACCTGCTGGGCGTCGTCGTGTTCACCCTCGCCTCGGCGGGCTGCGCGTTCGCGCCGAACGCCGTCACGCTGGTGGTGTTCCGCTTCGCCCAGGGCGCCGGCGCGGCGGTCATGGTGCCGCAGATCATGAGCGTCATCCAGATGCGGTTCCAGGGGCGGGCGCGCGCCAAGGCGCTGTCCGCGTACGGGGCGGTGCTGTCGACCGGGGCGACGGCCGGCCTGGTGCTGGGCGGCGTGATCGTCAACGCCGACCTGTTCGGCGCCGGCTGGCGCCCGGTGTTCCTGGTCAACCTGCCGATCGGCGCGGTCCTGATCGCGCTGGTGCCGCGACTGCTTCCGCGGGACGCCCCGAGCGGCCGCCGGCGGCTGGACCCGTACGGCCTGGCGCTGGCCGTCCCGGCGGTGTTCCTGCTGGTCCTCCCGGCAGTTCTCGGCCGTGAACTGGGCTGGCCCGCCTGGACGTTCGTCTGCATGGCGGCCGGCGTCGCGCTCTCCGCGCTGTTCGTCCGGGTCGAGCGGGCGGTCGCGGACCGCGGCGGCGACCCGCTGCTCAACCTCGCCGTGCTGCGGGCGCCCGGCATGTCGATCGGCATGATCACCGTGGTGGCCGTCCAGCTCACCTACGGCGGCTTCCTGTTCGTCTTCACGCTCCACCTCCAGCAGGGCCTCGGCGAGAGCGCGCTGCGGGCCGGGCTCACCTACCTCCCGATGTCGTTCGCCTTCGGCCTGGCCGGCTTCTACTGGCGCAGGCTTCCCGAGGGGATCCACCATCTGCTCGCCCCGGTCGGCCTGGCGGTCTCCGCGGTCTCCTACGGCCTGGTCGCGATCGCGATGCAGGACGGCGGCCAGGGCGGGGCGCTGATGTGGGCCGGCACGATCCTCAACGGCGTCGGCATGGGCCTGTCGGTGAGCCCGCTGCTCACCCAGTCGCTGGTCCACGTGCCGATGGACAAGGCGGTGGACGCCAGCGGGCTGCTGACCACGATCGTCCAGCTCGGCCAGGTGGCGGGCATCGCGGTGTACGGCGCGCTGTACCTGACGCTGGTCGGGCGGACCGGGTCCGGCACCCACGCCCACGTCCTGGGCGGCGCGATGTCGACCAGCGCGGTCTGGATCCTGGTGGTGGCGGCGCTCGGCGTGGTCCCGGGCCTGCTCCTGTCCGGGATCGTCCTGCGGGCCCGCCGTCCGGCCCCGGTGCCGCTGGCGGTCGTCCCCGCCGCGGGCGGTTCGGACTGACGGCCCGGGACGCCCGGGACCGCCCCGGCACCGCGTCGGGGGACGCGGGTGCCGGGGACGGCCGGGGTCGGGGTTACAGCTCGTTGTCGATGAAGGCGAACAGCTCCTCGGCCGAGACGGAGTCGAGGTCGGCCTCCTCGGTGGTCGGGTCGGGCGCCGAGATCGTCGACAGCAGGGCGTGCAGGCGGGCCGGGATGCGGGTGGCGGTGATGTCGGCCGCCGGGACCGAGCCGACGAGGGCGGAGAGCCGGTCCAGTTCGGACAGGATGCGTCCGATGGTCGCCTGGGTGACCTCCTCGGGCGACTTCTCGGCGGTGGGGGCGAGTTGGTCGAGGAGGTACTGGGTGAGGGCGTTGGGGGTGGGGTGGTCGAAGACGGTGGTGGCGGGCAGTCGGACGGCGGTGGCGGTGTGCAGGCGGTTGCGGAGTTCGACGGCGGTGAGGGAGTCGAGTCCTTGGTCGAGGAAGCCGCGGGTGGCGTCGATGCCGGCGGGGTTGTCGATGCCGAGGATCACGGCGACCTGGCGGCGGACCAGGGTGAGGACGTGCTGGTGGCGCTCGGTCGGGGTGAGTCCGGCGAGCTGCTCGCCCAGGGCGGGGCCGGACTGGTGGGTGGTGGCGGTCGGCCGGATGGTGGCCAGCCGTGACCAGAGCGGGAGCCGGGGAGCGTGGGCCAGGTCGAGGGGGGAGAGCAGGTGGAGTGCGCGGTCCGCCCGGTCGGCGGCGTCGAACAGCCCGAGGCCCTGCTCGGAGCTCATCGGCAGGATGGCGCTGCGGGACATCCGGGCGTGGTCCTGGTCGGTGAGGTGGCCGGTCATCGAGCTGGCCTGGGCCCACAGGCCCCAGGCGAGGCTGGTGGCGGCCAGGCCGTTGGCGTGGCGGTGGGCGGCGAGGGCGTCCAGGAAGGTGTTCGCCGCGGCGTAGTTGGCCTGGCCGGGGCTGCCGATGATGCCCGCGGCCGAGGAGTAGAGCACGAAGGCGCCCAGGTCGTGCCCGGCGGTGAGCCGGTGCAGGTGCACCGCGCTGTCCACCTTCGCGGTGAGCACCGTCCGCAGCTGCTCGGGGGTGAGTGAGGACACCGTGGCGTCGTCGAGGGCGCCGGTGGTGTGGATGACGGCGGTGAGGGGGTGTTCGGTGGGGATGGTGTCGATCAGTTCGGTGAGGGCGGTGGGGTTGGTGGCGTCGCAGGCGGTGATGGTGACGGTGCGGGCGCCGAGGGTGAGGAGGTCGTCGCGGAGTTGGTCGGCGCCGGGGGCGTTGGGGCCCTGGCGGCTGATGAGGTGGAGGTGGGTGGTGTGGTGGTGGGTGACGAGGTGGCGGGCGAGGAGGCTGCCGAGGGTGCCTGTGCCGCCGGTGACGAGGACGGTGCCGTCGGGGTCGACGGGGGTGGGGACGGTGATGACGTTCTTGCCGGTGTGGCGGCCCTGGCTCATGTGGCGCAGGGCGTGGCGCAGGTCGGCGAGGTGCCAGGTGGTGCGGGGCAGGGGGGTGAGGGTGTGGTCGGTGAAGAGGGTGAGGAGGTCGGCGAGCATGTCGCGGGTGCGGTCGGGGCCGGCTTCCTTGAGGTCGAAGGCCTGGTAGGTGGTGCCGGGGTGGGCTGCGGCGGTGTCCTCGGGTTGGCGGATGTCGGTCTTGCCCATTTCGAGGTAGCGGCCGCCGGGGGCGAGCAGGGCGAGGGAGGTGTCGACGGGTTGGCCGGCGAGGGAGGCGAGGACGACGTCGAGGCCGTGGCCACCGGTGGTGGTGCGGAAGTGGTCGGCGAAGTCGAGGGTGCGGGAGTTGGCGATGTGGTCGTCGTCCAGGCCCATGGCGCGCAGGGTGTCCCACTTGGCGGGGCTGGCGGTGGCGTAGACCTCGGCGCCGAGGTGGCGGGCGAGTTGGACGGCGGCCATGCCGACGCCGCCGGTGGCGGCGTGGATCAGGACGCGTTCGCCGGGCTGGAGGTCGGCGAGGTCGTGGAGGGCGTAGTAGGCGGTGAGGAAGACCGCGGGGATCGAGGCGGCCTGCTCGAACGACCAGCCCTCCGGGACCGGCGCCACCATCCGCTCATCCGCCACCGTCAACGGCGCGAACGCGGAGGGGAAGGTACCGAGAACCCGGTCGCCGACGGCGAAGCGGGTCACGCCGGGGCCGGTCTCGACGACGACGCCCGCGCCTTCGGCACCGAGTCCGTCGGTGACCGTGACCATGCCCAGCGCCACGGCCACGTCGTAGAAGTTCATTCCGGCGGCGCGGACTTGGAGGCGGACCTCGCCGGGTTCCAGGGGGCGGGTGGCGCGGGGGTTGGCGGCGCGGCCGACCTCGTCGAAGGTGCCGCCGCCGAGGGCGTCGATCCGCCAGTCGCTGCCGGCGCCGAACCCGGACACGGCCGGGATCTGCCCGGCGCCGGAGCCGCGTCCCACCCGCAGGGCGAGCAGGGTGGCGCTGCGCTGGGCGAGTTGGGGTTCGCCGGTCCCGAGGGCGCGGGTGATCAGGGCGGCCCAGTCCTCGGTGTCGGTGTCGGGGTCGGCGTCGAGGAGGAGGAAGCGGTCGGGGTGCTCGCTCTGGGCGCTGCGGACCAGGCCCCAGGCGGTGGAGGCGGCGAGGTCGGTGACGTCGGCGCGCGGGCCCTGTCCGGCGGCGACGGCGCCCCGGGTCAGGACGATCAACGGGGTCGACTCCAGGCGGGGTTCGGCGATCCACGCCTGCACCGCCGCCAGCAGACCGGCGGCGATCCGGTGGGCCGACTCGGCGGGCTCCTGCTCCGTGGCCGGGGTGACGGCGGTGACGACCGCGCAGGCCGGGGCCGGGGTGCCCCGGTCCAGGGCGGCCGCGAGTTCGGCGACATCGCCGTGGGCGGCGGCGCCGGCCAGCGCGGTGCCGAGGCCGAGCGGGTCGGGGCCGAGCACGGCGACACCGGTGACGGCGTCCTCCTCGGCCGCCGGGGCGGCGACGGGGATCCAGTCGAGGCCGTACAGCCCGTCGGGCGCGGCGGCGGCCGTGACGAGTCGGCTCGCGTCGACCGGGCGGATGTGCAACTCGTCGATGTGCAGGACGAGTTGGCCGGACGGGTCGGCGGCGGTCACCTGGAGGGCGGCCTCGCCGATGGTGCGCAGCCGGACCCTCAGGCTGCGGGCGCCCGAAGCGTGCAGGCTGATCCCGTTCCAGGAGAACGGCAGCCAGACGCCCTCCTGGGGGAATCCCTCGTGCAGGCTCAGACCGTGCAGGGCGGCGTCCAGCAGTGCCGGGTGCAGACCGAAGCCGTCCGCGTCGTCGGCCTTCCCCTCCGGCAGGGACACCTCGGCGAAGAGCTCGCTCGGGTCGGCGCCGCGCCAGAGCCGGGTCACGCCCTGGAAGGCGGGGCCGTAGGCGTAGCCGCGACCGGCGAGCGTCTCGTACAGGTCGTCGGTCGGGACGGCGGTGGCGTCGGCGGGCGGCCAGGCGCCGGTGGCGGCGAAGGCGGCGTCCCCGGCGGTCAGGGAGCCGTCGTGCGGGGCGAGGGTGGCTTGGGCGTGGCGGGTCCAGGTGGTGTGGGTGGTGGTGTGGGGGCGGGAGTAGATGGTGGTGTTGCGGCAGCCGTCGGGGTCGG
>NZ_JBHVER010000156.1:0-19259 GCF_042802195.1 Kitasatospora sp. NPDC057500
CCTCTCGCGTGTCGTCCGCGGCCGGGATCAGCCGCTGAACTCCTCCTGGCTGCGGTGCGCCTGCTCCAGCAGCTCCTGGACGCCGGCCAGCTCCGACTCCAGCTTCGCCGCCTTGGAGGCGTTGCCGGCCGCGCGGGCCTTGTCCAGGTCGGCGCGCAGCTTGTCCGCCTTGGCCTGGAACAGCCCGACCATGCCGGCCGCGCGGGCCTTGGCCTCCGGGTTGGAGCGCTTCCACTCGGCGTCCTCGGCCTCGCGGATGGCCCGCTCGACCGCGTTCAGCCGGCCGTCCAGCTTCGGGCGGACGTCGCGCGGAACGTGGCCGATCGCCTCCCAGCGCTCGTTCACCTCGCGCAGCGCCGCCTTGGCCGCCTTCAGGTCGGTGATCGGCAGGATCGCCTCGGCCTCGGTCGCCAGCACCTCCTTGAGCTTCTGGTTGGCGACCTGCTCGGCGTCACGCTCGCTGAACACCGCGGAGCGCGCCTGGAAGAAGACGTCCTGGGCGCCGCGGAACCGCGCCCACAGCTCGTCCTCGATGTCGCGCTGGGCGCGGCCGGCGGCCTTCCAGCGCGCCATCAGGTCGCGGTAGCGGGCCGCGGTGTCGCCCCACTCGGTCGACGAGGAGAGCGCCTCGGCCTCGGAGACCAGCTGCTCCTTGGTGAGCCGGGCCTGCTCGCGCTCGGCGTCCAGCGCCGCGAAGTGCGACTTGCGGTGCTTGGAGAAGACCGAGCGGGCGTGCGAGAAGCGGTGCCACAGCTCGTCGTCGCTCTTGCGGTCCAGGCGGGGCAGGCCCTTCCAGGTGTCCACCAGGGCGCGCAGCCGGTCGCCGGCCTCCCGCCACTGGGTGGACTCGGCGAGCTGCTCGGCCTCGGCGACCAGCGCCTCCTTGGCGGCGCGGGTCTCGTCCTGGGCCTTGGCCCGGGCGGCCTTGCGCTCCTCGCGACGGCTCTCGATCTCGCCGGCGAGCGCGTCCAGCCGCTGGGCCAGCGCCGCCAGGTCGCCCACCGCGTGGCCCTCGGTGACCTGCTCGCGCAGGTGCTCCAGGGCGGCCTGGGCGTCCTTCGCGGCCAGGTCGGTGGTGCGCACCCGCTTCTCCAGCAGGCCGATCTCCACCTCGATGCCCTGGTACTTGCGCTCGAAGTAGGCGAGCGCCTCCTCGGGCGAGCCGGCCTGCCAGGAACCCACGACGCGTTCGCCGTCGGCCGTCCTGACGTAGACCGTGCCCTGCTCGTCCACACGGCCCCACGGGTCGCTGCTCATAGCGCGTCCTCCACATGACGTCGCGCCCGCGCCGGGGCGGTACGCGTCCGTCGTCCACAGTTGATGTGCGGCGGACCGATGAGTCCGCCGTCCCCGTCCGCCGTGTCTTGCTGCCGAGGGTGACGGCCGGCGGGTCTGGGCACCCTACACAACGCCAACATAGGCGACCAGGACCGGTGCTGTCCGCATCCGGGCCGGGCGATTTCGGGCCGGGCCGCCCCGGAGCGCCGCGGTGGCGCGTCAGGGCGGCCCCGGAGCGGGTCAACCCTTGGCGGCGGTCACCGAGTTGAGGGTGACGTCGGCCATCGGGTGGCCGTCCGTTCCGCCCTCCAGGGTGCCCGCGGCGGCGATCTTCTGGACCACGTCCAGGCCGCCGGTGATCTTGCCGAACGGGGTGTAGTTCGGCGGCAGCTCGGTGTCCTTGTAGACCAGGAAGAACTGGCTGCCGTTGGTGCCCGGGCCGGCGTTGGCCATCGCCACGGTGCCGGCCGGGTAGGTGGCGCCGGTCAGGTTCTCGTCGGCGAACTTGTAGCCGGGGCCGCCGGTGCCGCCCGGGGCGGTGGCGCTGGCGGTCGGGTCGCCGCACTGCAGCACGAAGATGCCGTCGGTGGTGAGCCGGTGGCACTTGGTGTGGTCGAAGTACTGCTCGCCGGCCAGGAAGGCGAAGGAGTTCACCGTGTGCGGCGCCTTGGCGGCGTCCAGCGACAGCGTCACCTTGCCGCAGTTGGTGTCCATCGTCACGGCGTAGGTGGCCTTGGCGTCCACGGTCATCGCCGGCTCGGCCTGCCACTGCTTGCCGTTCGGGGTGCCGGGGGCGGCCTCGCCGCAGCCCTCGACCGGCTTGCGGGTCGGCACGCTGGGCTCGGTGGGGGTCGGCGCGGCCTGCGCGGTGGTGCTGTCCTTCTTGTCGTCCGAGTCGAACACACCGGTCGCGAAGAGGGTGCCGCCACCGGCCAGCACGACCACGGCGAGTGCGGCGCCGAGGATCGTGTTGCGCCGCTTGCGGGCGGCCGCCGCGGCGACCCGGCGTTCCATCTGGCGCTCGTACTTCTCCCGGGCGAGCTGCCGCCGTCGCTGTTCGCTGCTGACCACCGGCTCTGTCTCCTACGGATGTGCTGATCGCGGATGTGGGGGCTTCGTCTGTGTGCGACGCCGATGCGGATCATCGCACCCATCGGCGGCCAAGTGTAGGGACCGCGACCGTAAGAACGGGGTGAACCGTTCTGCTCGAAGTGAACCTGTCACGCCCATCTGGTTCGCAACCGGACCCGCACCGCCGGTAGGCTGCCCCTACATCACAGTTCGTAGCCGCAGCCGAGGCCGCCAAGCCGACCGACGCCGAGGACCCGAAGACCGACACCGAAGGACGCGCGTGTTCATCGCCGGATTCCCCGCTGGAGCCTGGGGCACCAACTGCTACCTGGTCGCGCCGGCGGCGGGCGAGGAGTGCGTCATCGTCGACCCGGGCCACCAGGCCGCCGCCGGCGTCGAGGAACTGGTCCGCGAGCACCGGCTCAAGCCGGTCGCCGTGCTGCTCACCCACGGCCACATCGACCACGTCGCCTCCGTGGTCCCGGTCTGCGGCGCCAAGGGCGTCCCGGCCTGGATCCACCCCGAGGACCGGTACATGATGAGCGACCCGGAGAGGGCGCTCGGCCGCTCCCTGGGCACCCAGCTGATGGGCGAGCTGACCGTCGGCGAGCCCGACGACGTGCGCGAGCTCACCGACGGCAGCGTGCTGGAACTGGCCGGCCTGTCCCTCACCGTCGACCACGCCCCCGGCCATACCGGGGGGTCGGTGACGTTCCGGACGCCCGGCGCCGAGGACCTCCCCCCGGTGCTCTTCTCGGGCGACCTGCTCTTCGCCGGCTCCATAGGGCGAACCGACCTCCCGGGCGGGGACGGCGCGGCGATCATGCGCTCGCTGGCCCGGGTGTGCCTGCCCCTCGACGACGCCACCGTGGTCCTCTCCGGCCACGGCGGACAGACCACCATCGGCCGCGAGCGCGCCACCAACCCCTACCTCAGGCAGGCAGCGGGGGCGGCCGGCGCCCCGGCCTTCCCGCGACGAGGAATGTGACGGAAGAGAAGTTGAGCACCTTCACCGCCCCCAAGGGCACCTACGACCTGCTGCCGCCCAGCTCGGCGACCTTCCTGGCGGTCCGCGAGGCGATCGCCGCACCGGCCCGCCGGGCCGGCTACGGCTACATCGAGACCCCGGTCTTCGAGGACGTCAAGCTGTTCTCCCGCGGCGTCGGCGAGTCGACCGACATCGTCACCAAGGAGATGTACACCCTCACCACCAAGGGCGGCGACGAGCTCGCGCTGCGCCCCGAGGGCACCGCCTCCGTGCTGCGCGCCGCCCTCCAGGCCAACCTGCACAAGCAGGGCAACCTGCCGGTCAAGCTCTGGTACTCCGGCTCCTACTACCGCTACGAGCGCGCCCAGAAGGGCCGCTACCGCCAGTTCTCGCAGGTCGGCGCGGAGGCGATCGGCGCCGAGGACCCGGCGCTGGACGCCGAGCTGATCATCCTGGCCGACGACGCCTTCCGCACGCTCGGCCTGAGCGACTACCGCCTGCTGCTCAACAGCCTCGGCGACAAGCAGTGCCGCCCGGTCTACCGCGCCGCCCTGGTCGAGTTCCTGGCCGGCCTCGACCTCGACGAGGACACCCGTCGGCGCGCCGGGATCAACCCGCTGCGGGTGCTCGACGACAAGCGCGAGTCGGTGCAGGCCCAGCTCGGCGGCGCCCCGAAGCTGCGCGACTACCTCTGCGAGGACTGCAAGGCCTACGACGAGAAGGTCCGCGAGCTGCTCACCGCCAACGGCGTCGCCTTCGTCGACGACCCCAAGCTGGTCCGCGGCCTCGACTACTACACCCGCACCACCTTCGAGTTCGTGCACAACGGCCTCGGCGCCCAGTCCGCGATCGGCGGCGGCGGCCGCTACGACGGCCTGTCCGAGATGATCGGCGGCCCGGCGCTGCCCTCGGTCGGCTGGGCGCTCGGCGTGGACCGCACCTACCTGGCCCTGGAGGCCGAGGGCGTCGCCCTCGACCTGCCGGCCGCCACCTCCGTCTACGCCGTCGCGCTCGGCGAGGAGGCCAAGAACGTCCTGTTCGCCAAGGTGATCGAGCTGCGCCGGGCCGGCGTCGCCACCGACCTCGCCTTCGGCGTCAAGAGCATCAAGAACGCCATGAAGTCCGCCGACCGTTCCGGCGCCCGCTTCGCCCTCGTCGCCGGGGACCGCGACCTCGCCGAGGGCGTCGTCCAGCTCAAGGACCTCACCACCGGCGAGCAGAACCCCGTCGCCCTCGACGCACTCGTCACCACCCTGAAGGAGAAGCAGCTGTGATCCGCACGCACGACGCGGGCACGCTCCGCCCGGAGCACGCAGGCACCACCGTCACCCTGGCCGGCTGGGTCGCCCGCCGCCGCGACCACGGCGGCGTGGCCTTCATCGACCTGCGCGACGCCTCCGGCACCGTGCAGATCGTGGTCCGCGACCTCGACTCGGTGCACGGCCTTCGCGCCGAGTACTGCGTCAAGGTGGTCGGCGACGTCCGCGTGCGGCCCGAGGGCAACGAGAACCCGGACATCCCGACCGGCGCCGTCGAGGTCGTGGTCAGCGCGATCGAGGTACTCTCCGAGGCCGCGCCGCTGCCCTTCCCGGTCGCCGAGTACGAGCCCGGCACGGTCAACGAGGAGGTGCGCCTGCGCTACCGCTACCTCGACCTGCGCCGTGAGGGCCCCGCCAAGGGCCTGCGCCTTCGCTCCAAGGTCAACAACATCATCCGCCGGGTGATGGAGGAGAACGACTACCTCGACATCGAGACGCCGTACCTCACCCGCTCCACCCCCGAGGGCGCCCGCGACTTCCTCGTCCCGGTCCGCCTCCAGCCCGGCCACTGGTACGCCCTGCCGCAGTCGCCCCAGCTGTTCAAGCAGCTGCTGATGGTGGCCGGCATGGAGCGCTACTACCAGATCGCCCGCTGCTTCCGCGACGAGGACTTCCGCGCCGACCGCCAGCCGGAGTTCACCCAGCTGGACATCGAGGCCTCCTTCGTCGACCAGGAGGACATCCTGGCCCTCGGCGAGCGGATCATCGGCGCCGTCTGGCGCGAGGTCCACGGCTACGAGATCCCCAACCCGCTGCCGCGGATGACCTACGCCGACGCCATGGGCCGCTACGGCTCGGACAAGCCGGACGTCCGCTTCGGCCAGGAGCTCACCGACCTCACCGCGTACTTCAAGGGCACCGACTTCCGGGTCTTCCAGGCCCCGTACGTCGGCGCCGTGGTCATGCCGGGCGGCGCCTCGCAGCCGCGCAAGCAGCTCGACGCCTGGCAGGACTGGGCCAAGGCGCGCGGCGCCCGCGGCCTCGCCTACGTGCTCATCGACGCCGAGACCGGCGAGCTGCGCGGCCCCGTCGCCAAGAACCTCTCCGAGGAGCACCTGGCCGGCCTGGCCGCCGCCGCCGGCGCCAAGAACGGCGACGCGATCTTCTTCGCGGCCGGCAAGGAGCGCGCCTCCCAGGAGCTGCTCGGCGCCGCCCGCCTGGAGATCGGCCGCCGCTGCGAGCTGATCGACGAGTCCCAGTGGGCCTTCCTGTGGGTCGTCGACTTCCCGATGTTCGAGCCGATCGAGGACGACAAGGGCGGGTTCCAGGGCTGGCACGCGGTGCACCACCCCTTCACCGCCCCCACCGCGGAGTCGCTGGCCACCTTCGACACCGACCCGGGCACCGCCCTGTCCAACGCCTACGACCTGGTGCTCAACGGCTCCGAGCTGGGCGGCGGTTCGATCCGTATCCACCAGCGGGACGTGCAGAAGCGGGCGTTCGACGCGATCGGCCTGTCCGAGGAGGAGGCCGCCTCGCAGTTCGGCTTCCTGCTGGACGCCTTCAACTACGGCCCGCCGCCGCACGGCGGCGTCGCCTTCGGCCTGGACCGGATCGTCACCCTGCTCGGCGGGTACGACACCATCCGGGACGTCATCGCCTTCCCGAAGACGTCCACCGGCGGCGACCCGCTGACCGGCGCCCCCACCCCGATCACCCCGGCGCAGCGGCGCGAGGCCGGCGTCGACGCCCAGCCGAAGGTCCGCGAGGACGGCAAGTCCGAGGGTCAGCCGAAGGCCTGACACCCCGTCGGCCGACATCGGCTAACCTTTCACGGCCCCGGGCGGCATTTCCGCTGCCCGGGGCCGGTCCACAACGGTGTGCGACAGAGAGAGGGTCCCCCTGTGAAGGTCAGTACCAGGATCGAGTGTCCCGAGGACGCCCCCGCCACCAGACGTGTCCACATGGCCGCCTTCCCCGGCCCCGACGAGGCCGACCTGGTCGACGCGCTGCGCCGCGACCCGGCCTGGCTGCCGGACCTGTCGCTGGTGGCGGTCGACGACTCCGGGCTGGTGGTCGGCCACGCGCTGCTCACCCGGCTACGGGTCGGCGAGGGCAAGGGGCTGGCGCTCGCGCCGGTCGCGGTCGCCCCCGAGTGGCAGCGCAAAGGCGTCGGCGAGCTGGTGGTCAGGGCCGCGCTGACGGCCGCCGAGGGCGCCGGCGAGAAGCTGGTCGTCGTGCTCGGCGATCCCGACTACTACGGCCGCTTCGGCTTCATCCCCGCCCAGCGGCACGAGGTCAGCGGCCCGTTCGAGGTGCCCGACGGGTACCTCCAGGCACTCGCGCTGCCCGCGTACGACGGCTCCCCGCGGGGCCTGTGCCACTACCCCGAGCCGTTCGAGGCGGTCTAGCCCCGCCAGTCCGTCCAAGCCCGCCAGTCCGCCCGAGCCCGTCAGATCGACGGTGCCGTCCGGGCCGGCCGGGCCGACTTCCCGCCGAGGCCTATCGTGGCGCGGCAGCTGCGCACGAACGCGGTCATGGCGGGCGTCGGCTCCCGGTCCTTCGGCCAGTACAGCCCGACCTGGCTCGGGCTCAACCCTCGCACCGGCCGGTACGCGACATCCTCGCGCGGTGCCAGCCGGCTCATCGTCTCCGGGGCGAAACCGACGCCCTGGCCGCACACCACCGCGGCCAGCCACTCGTCGGTGTTGTGCGCCACCGCGCCGATCCGCACAGGTCGCCCGCCCCGCTCCCGGACCGCCAGCCAGTAGTCGCGCCAGTGCCCGGCCTCGTGCGGGATCGCCACGAAGGGCTCGTCGAGCAGCTCCTCGAAGTCGATCACCGCACGGGCGGCCAGCCGGTGCCCGGCCGGCAGCGCCGCGCAGCGCGCCTCCTCGCCCAGCACGGCCACGCTGTACCGCTCGGAGATCGACGGCGGCGCGTGCCAGAGCGTCAGGTCTATCTCCCCGGCGGCCAGGCCCGAGGTGGGGTCGAACCAGTTGTTCTGCCGCAACTCCACCTGCCAGCCCGGCATCCGGCGGGTGAAGTCCGCCACCGTGCGCCGGGTCATCAGGTTGATGATGCCGCCCTCGAACCCCACCCGCAGCGTCGAGCCCTGGTCCGCCGCGGCCGCCCGGGTGGCGCGCAGCGCCTCCTCCCAGTCGGACAGCAGCGGCCCGGCGTGCGCGGCCAGCGCCCAGCCGGCCCGGGTGGGGGCCATGCCGCGCCGCGACCGTTCGAACAGCTCCACCCCGAGCAGGCTCTCCAGCTGGCGGATCTGCTTGGTCAGCGTCGGCTGGGAGACGAACAGCCGGGCCGCCGCCGCGGTCAGCTGGCCCTCCTCGCAGACCGCGGCGAAGCTGCGCAGCAGCCGGGTGTCGACATCCATGCCCCAAGGTTATGGAACCGGAAATTGGACCCGTTCGGCAGGTCTGGGTCATGGTTGATCGTTCGGTCTTCGGACCGGCCGACGGGGGAGCCGGGCAGCGGCGGTTCAGGGGGCCGCCGCTGTCCGGCCGGAACCCCCCGGACCTGCGGGAATCCGTGCCAGGACGTACGGTGAAGGGTCATCAGCACCCCACCGAACGGAGGCACCCAGGTGGCAGCGAAGGCCCAGCGCGGGCGGAACGCGGCGGACCGGCTTAGCGGCCCGGGCGAGCGCCTGGCGAAGAAGCCCTACGAGCAGGAACTGCTGCGGCTCCAGCAGGAGCTGGTGAAGCTCCAGGAATGGGTGCGCGCCGAGGGCGCCCGGCTGGTGGTGGTCTTCGAGGGACGCGACGCGGCCGGCAAGGGCGGCGCGATCAAGCGGGTGACGGAGTTTCTGAACCCGCGCATCGCCCGGGTCGCCGCCCTGCCCGCACCCACCGAGCGGCAGCGCACCCAGTGGTACTTCCAGCGCTACGTCGAGCACCTCCCGGCCGCCGGGGAGATCGTGCTGTTCGACCGCAGCTGGTACAACCGCGCCGGGGTGGAGAAGGTGATGGGCTTCTGCACCGAGGAGGAGTACTGGCAGTTCCTGCAGCAGTGCCCGACCTTCGAGCGGATGCTCACCGAGTCCGGCGTGCTGCTGCGCAAGTACTGGTTCTCGGTCAGCGACACCGAGCAGCAGCGGCGCTTCCAGGACCGGCTGGCGGACCCGATGAAGCGCTGGAAGCTCTCGCCGATGGACGTCGAGTCGATCACCCGCTGGGAGGACTACTCGCGTGCCAAGGACGAGATGTTCCTGCACACCGACACCCCCGAGTCGCCGTGGCACGTGGTGGAGAGCGACGACAAGCGGCGGGCCCGCATCAACATGATCGCCCACCTGCTCTCCACCGTCCCGTACCGCGAGGTGAAGCCGCCGGCGATCGTGCTGCCGGAGCGCCCGGCCTCGCGCGGCTACCGGCGGCCACCGCGGGACCTCCAGCGGTACGTCCCGGACCACGCGGCCGGCCTCGGCGCGTAGCGGCCCGCCCCGGGGCCGTGCCGGGCCTCCTCCGAACGGCCGTGCGGCGTTGCCGCCACCGCCGCCCGGCCGTCCGATGGAGGTGCTCGGGACGGCCCCGGCGCCCCGGGGCGTCAGGACGAGGTCAGGAGACCGCCCATGTTCGTTCGCACCGGCTACTTCACCGGCGATCCCGCGCTGATCGACCGGGCGCTCGACGGCCTGACCGCCGAGGCGGTCGGCCTGCTGTCGGCGCGGCCCGGCTACGTGGGCTACGGGCTGTTCGCGAACCGGGGGCTCGGCATCATCACGATGGGCTCGTGGTGGGCGACCCGGCAGGACGAGCGGGACAGCGCCGAGCACCTGCGCCGGCGGCGCGACGAGCTGCTGGCCCCGTTCGCCGGGACGGCGGCCGTCGACGTCTGGGAGGCCGCCGAGGTCGCCCAGGCGGCGGCGGTCGCACCGGGATCGTGGTTCCGGACGGTGCGGTTCGACTTCGCGGGGGCGGACGCCGAGCGGATCGCCGCCCGCTTCCGCGAGGACGGCCTGCCGGCCCAGCGGCGGCTCGACGGCTGCCTCGGCGGCTCGATGCTGCTGAACGCCGAGGACGAGCGCGGCTCGGTGGGGATCCTGTTCGCCGACCGGGCCGCCCTGGACGCCTCCCGCGGCCCCGCCGCGGAGATCCGCGCCCGCGGGGTCTCGGCCGGCGGGCTGACCCTGCGCTCGCTGGAGGAGTTCGAGACGGTACTGCTGGACGTCCGCGAGTCGTAGGCCTGTCGGCGGGCTCGCATAGGCTTCCGGTGTGGACGAACCGGACCTCTTCACCGCCGCCGCCGAGGAACGCCAGAGCAAGGAGCCCGGCCGGGCGCCGCTCGCCGTGCGGATGCGCCCGCGCACCCTCGACGAGGTGGCCGGCCAGCGGCAGCTGCTCAAGGACGGCTCGCCGCTGCGCCGGCTGGTCGCGGGCGCGCGCGGCCCGGCGGCGACCAGCTCGGTGATCCTCTGGGGCCCGCCCGGCACGGGCAAGACCACGCTGGCGCACGTCATCAGCCAGGCGGTGGAGGGCCGGTTCGTCGAACTGTCCGCGATCACCGCCGGGGTGAAGGAGGTCCGCGCGGTCATCGACGGCGCCCGCCGCGCGGTCGGCATGACCGGCCGGGAGACGGTGCTCTTCCTCGACGAGATCCACCGCTTCTCCAAGGCCCAGCAGGACTCCCTGCTGCCCGCCGTGGAGAACCGCTGGGTCACCCTGATCGCCGCGACCACCGAGAACCCGTACTTCTCGGTGATCTCCCCGCTGCTGTCCCGCTCGCTGCTGCTCACCCTGGAGTCGCTGACCGACGACGACATCCGGGCGCTGCTGCGCCGCGCGGTCGTCGACGAGCGCGGCCTGGAGGGCGCGGTCGAGCTGAGCGCCGAGGCCGAGGACCACCTGGTGCGGCTGGCCGGCGGCGACGCCCGCAAGGCGCTCACCACGCTGGAGGCGGCGGCCGGCGCGGCGCTGGAGAAGGGCGAGGCGACCATCACGCTGGCCACCACCGAGACCGCCGTCAACCACGCGGCGGTCCGCTACGACCGGGACGGCGACCAGCACTACGACGTGGCCAGCGCGCTGATCAAGTCGATCCGGGGCAGCGACGTGGACGCGACCCTGCACTACCTGGCCCGGATGATCGAGGCGGGGGAGGATCCGCGGTTCATCGCCCGGCGGCTGATGATCTCGGCCAGCGAGGACGTCGGCCTGGCCGATCCGACGGCCCTGCAGACGGCGGTGGCGGCGGCCCAGGCGGTGGCGCTGATCGGCTTCCCGGAGGCGCGGATCATCCTCTCCCAGGCGGCCGTCGCGCTCGCCCTGGCGCCCAAGTCCAACGCGGCCTACCTGGCGATCGACGCGGCGCTCGCGGACGTCCGGCAGGGGCTGGCCGGGCCGGTGCCGCCCCACCTGCGGGACGCGCACTACGGCGGCGCGGGCAAGCTGGGGCACGGCAAGGGGTACCGCTACCCGCACGACCTTCCGGAGGGCATCGCGGCCCAGCAGTACGCGCCGGACGCGGTGCACGGCAAGGTGTACTACCAGCCGACCCGCCACGGCGGCGAGGCCCGCTACGCGGACGCGGTGGAGTGGACGAGGGCGCGCCTGCGGGGGGAGCCGAAACGGGAGCCGAAGGGCGGCGGGAAGCCCGGGTCAAAGCCCGAGTGATCTGCCGGTATACTCGTGCGGAGTGCCGTGTCCCGGGACGGCGACGGGGGAGACCCCGACCGACCGGCCACACCAGCGGGGAAACGGTGAAGGCCCCTTCGCGGGGCCCAGGAGCGTCGTGCACCGTCTCGGTGTCGCGGGTGACCCGGTTTCCGGTTCGATCCGTGTGACAAGCACATCTCGTGCCCGGCTCCGGAGAGCGGCTGATCGCACTGCCCCCGGGCGGTGGGGTTTTCTCCGGGCCGCGACATGCGACCTCCGTCAACACCTGGTGAAGCCGTATTCGTGAGCAAGGAAGGTTTGGTTCATGGCGAACCAGAAGCGCCCCAAGGTCAAGATCGCGCGTGCGCTCGGCGTGCCGCTGACCCCGAAGTCCGTCAAGTACTTCGAGGCCCGCCCGTACCCGCCCGGCCAGCACGGCCGTGGTCGCAAGCAGAACTCGGACTACAAGGTCCGTCTGGTCGAGAAGCAGCGTCTGCGCGCTCAGTACGACCTGAGCGAGAAGCAGATGGCGCGCGCGTTCGACCGCGCGAAGAAGGCCGAGGGCAAGACCGGTGAGGCGCTCGTCGCCGAGCTGGAGACCCGCCTCGACGCCCTGGTCCTGCGTTCGGGCATCGCCCGCACCATCTACCAGGCCCGTCAGATGGTCGTCCACGGCCACATCGAGGTCAACGGCGGCAAGGTCAACAAGCCGTCGTACCAGATGAAGCCGGGCTACGTGGTCACCGTCCGCGAGCGCAGCAAGGAGAAGGTCCCGTTCCAGGTCGCCCGTGAGGGTGGCAACGCGGGCGAGGGCCAGACCCCGAAGTACCTCGAGGTCAACCTGAAGGCCCTGGCCTTCCGCCTGGACCGCGCGCCGCAGCGCAAGGAGGTCCCGGTGATCTGCGACGAGCAGCTCGTCGTCGAGTACTACTCGCGCTGACCCGCGAGCGGTATCACCTGCGGTACCCAGCGAGCCCCCGTCGCCCTCGTGGCGGCGGGGGCTCGCCCCTTTTCCCGGCTCCGGGGGAGCGGGGTCAGTACGACTCGCCGGTCATCGCGGAGGCGAGCCGCAGGTGCGGGCGGGCCTCCTCGGCGCGGCCCTGGCGCTCCAGGGTGCGGCCGAGCATCAGGCGGGCGTAGTCCTCGGTCGGGTCGGCGTCCAGCACGCGGCGCAGCTCGGCCTCGGCCTTGCGCAGCTGGGCGGAGTGGAAGTAGCTGCGGGCCAGCAGCAGCCGGACCGACAGGTTGGCCGGCTCCTCGGCGAGCACGCCTTCGAGCATCCGGGCGGCGTCGGTGTACGCCTTGGACTCGAAGTAGAAGTTCGCCATGCGGTACTCGTCGGCGATGTTGGCCACGGTGGGCTCCTTCCGTACGGTGGTTCCGCCCGCTCCAGCAATGGACAAGATTCAACTATTCCCGCCCTGCCCGGTGCTCCTCAGCGCCCCACGGGGGAGGGCCGGGGCGCCGGCGGCAGCGGCCCGGGGCCGGGCCGCGGGCCCGGGCCCTCCGGGCGGCCGTCGCCGCCCAGCGCCCGGTGCACGGCGGCGTCCAGGCCGAGCCGGGTGCCGGTGGCGAAGAAGTCGGTGAACTCCTGCTCGGTCAGCCCGGCGACGGCGCGCTCCTCGCAGGCCCGGTGCGGGCCGTTGAAGGTGCGGGAGCCGAAGAACGGCTTGCCGACCGCGCGCCAGATCCGGTGCGCGGCGCCCTGCAGCACCCGGGCCTCGCGCAGGTCGCCCGGCTGCCCGGGGCCGGCCGGCTCGGTCTCCAGTAGCGCCAGCAGGTCGATCGCCAGCACGATCCCCAGCAGGTCGTTGAAGAGGTGGTTGAGCCGCACGCTCTCCCGGGCCAGCGTCCGGGCCGGGCGGATCTCGCCGTCCAGCCAGTGCGAGTACGCCAGCGCGTAGAGCCCGTACGCGTACGCCCACTGCTCGCCGTGCTCCTCGCACAGCTCGCGGACCTGGCCGAGCCAGAGCCCGCCGCTCTCCCGGTCGCCCTGGAAGAGGTGGGCGAGGCCGAGTTCGAACATCGCCATCAGCACGTTGCTGTTGAGCTCGCCGATGGTGCGGTAGTGCCAGAGCGCCTCCTCGAACAGCTCGGTGGCGCGGGCCGGATCGTCGCCGATCAGTGCGGCGCAGCCCTGCCGGTGCACGGCGTAGGCCAGCGCCCGGTCGTCGCCGGTGGTGAGCGCCTGGCGGCGGCACTCCTCCAGGGCGGGCCGGGCGGCCGCCAGGTCGCCCTGGAGGGTGGCCGTGTAGCCGGTCACCCAGAGGGCCTTGGCGCGGGCCCCGGTGGGTTCGGCGTCGAGCGCCAGTGCCCGCTCCAGCCAGTGCCGGCCCTCGCCGAGGTGGCCGCAGCCGACCCAGTAGAACCAGAGGGTGCCGGCCATCAGCAGGGCGGTCTGCTCCTCGCCGGGCTCGGCCAGGCTGAACTCCAGGGCGGCCCGCAGATCGGCGTGCGCCAGCGCGGTGCGTCCGGCGGTCTCCGCCTGGCGGGGGCCGAACCACTCGACCTCGCCCCAGGTGGCCACGCCCAGGTACCAGTCCCGGTGCCGGCGCAGCAGCCGGTGCTCCTCGCCGCCCGCCCGCAGCCACTGCAGCCCGTACTCGCGGACGGTGTCCAGCAGGCGGAACCGCACGCCGTAGGGGCTCTCCTCCCCGTCCCGGCGGCCGGGAGGCGCCCCCACGCGCAGGACGACGGACTTGGCGACGAGTTCGCCGAGGTGGTCGGGCAGTTCGTCCGGGTCGACGCCTTCGCCGGTGCAGACGTACTCGGCCGCGTCCAGGTCGAAGTCGCCGACGAAGACCGCGAGGCGGGCCCAGAGTAAACGTTCCTGCATTGTGCAGAGCTCATGGCTCCAGCCGATGGCGGTGCGCAGCGTCCGGTGGCGCGGCAGGGCCGCCGGGTCGCCGCCGGTCAGCAGCCGGAACCGGTCGTCCAGCCGGGCGTCGATCTGCTCCACCGACAGTGCCCGCAGCCGCCCGGCGGCCAGCTCCAAGGCCAGCGGGATGCCGTCCAGCCGGTGGCACAGCCGGGCGATCGCCCCGGCGTTCGCGGCGGTGATCCCGAAGGACGGCAGCACCGCCCGGGCCCGGTCGGCGAACAGTTCCACCGCGTCCGGCAGCACGGCGGCCGGGCCCTCGGGCTCCACGGGCCCGGCCGGCAGCGGGGCCAGGGTCAGCAGGCGCTCGCCGGCCGTGCGCAGCGCCACCCGGCTGGTGGCCAGCACCCGCAGCCCGGGCACGGCCCGCAGCAGCGCCGCGGCCAGCTCGGCGCAGGCCTGCGCCAGGTGCTCGCAGCCGTCCAGCACCAGCAGCAGCCGACGTCCGGCCAGCTGCTCGGCCAGCACCTCCAGCGGGGCCCGCGCGGTGCCGTCGGTCAGCCGCAGCGCCTCCAGCACGGCGTGCCCGAGCAGCCGCCCGTCCCGTACCGGCGCCAGCTCGACCAGCCAGCCGCCGTCCGGGAACGCCCCCGCGGCCCGGGCCGCCGCCCGCAGCGCCAGCCGGCTCTTGCCGACCCCGCCGGGGCCGGTGACCGTCACCAGCCGGTGCCCGGCCAGCAGCAGGGCCAGTTCGGTCAGCTCCCGCCGCCGGCCGACGAAGCTGGTGACCTCCGCCGGGAGCCGCCCCGGCACCGGCCGGTCCGGCCGTGGTGTCGATTCCCCGTCCAAGCCCTGCTCCCCGATTCGAGGCCCGGGCCAGGCCGGCCCGGGCGTCCGTCCGTCTGGGCCGCGCGGGTGGCGGCCTGCCTGGCAGAACGAGGTGACCGGCGGGTAGGTTACGCGCGCGGATCGCACACCCGGTCGGATCGCCGCGCGGCCCGCGCGGGAAACCCGGTCCGGAAAGTCCGTGTGGTCGCGATAGGGTTCCCTAGGGCGTGCATGCCCTGAGGGAACGCAAGGCGAGGGAGCGCGCAAAGGTGTCCGTGGGAGAGCTGGCCGGCCTGCTCGTCGCCGTGTTCTGGGCGGTCCTGGTCACCCTGCTCGCCGTCGTGCTGGTCCGGCTGTCGCGGGTGCTCAAGGAGGCAACCGTCCTGGTCTCCGCCGTCACCGAGCAGGCCGTCCCGCTGCTGACCGACGCCGGCGCCGCCGTGCGCAGCGCCAACGAGCAGCTGGAGCGGGTGGACGAGATCACCGCCAACGTGCAGGACGCGGCGGCCAACGCCAACGCGCTCTCCTCCACCGTCGCGGCCACCCTGGGCGGACCGCTGGTCAAGGTCGCGGCGTTCAGCTACGGCGTGCGCAAGGCCGTCGCCAAGCAGCAGGGCGGCGTGTCGCTGCCGGCCCAGCCCGCCGAGCGCGAGGAGCTGGCCCGGCTGATCAGGGCCGAGGTGCGGGCCGCGACCGCGCCCAAGAGCGGTCTGCTCTCCCGGGTCCGGCGCGCGGTGAGGGGCTGACGGCATGGTGCGACGCATCTTCTGGATGGCGGTCGGCGCCGGCGCCACCGTCTGGGCCATGAACAAGGCCAACGAGGCCGTGCACCGGCTCACCCCGGACAGCCTCTCCGGCACCGCCGCCCGCGGCGCCCTCCACCTGGGCGACCTGGCCAAGCAGTTCGCCCAGGACGTGCGGGCCGGGATGGACGAGCGCGAGGAGCAGCTGCGCGAGGACCTCGGACTGGACGGCACCGCCGTCGTCGAGCCGCGCCGCCGCGGGGTCGTGCGCGGCGAGCCCCGGTACCGAGCTATCTCGGCGGCGCCCGGGAGCCCGGCCGCCGCCCTGCCTCCGTCCAGCAGTGCCCGCGCATCGTCGCCCGACGATGCCCGCACCACCCCCCAAGCCATCGAGAAAACGCCCCGGCGCGCGCTTCCGCCGCGGGGCGGCACCAACCGGAAGGACCACTAATGGAGTCGGCAGAGATCCGCCGCCGCTGGCTGCGCTTCTTCGAGGAGCGCGGCCACACCGTCGTTCCGTCGGCGTCCCTGGTCGCCGACGACCCCACCCTGCTGCTCGTCAACGCCGGCATGGTCCCGTTCAAGCCGTACTTCCTGGGCGAGGTCAAGCCGCAGTTCTCGCGCGCCACCAGCGTCCAGAAGTGCGTGCGCACCCTGGACATCGAGGAGGTCGGGAAGACCACCCGGCACGGCTCCTTCTTCCAGATGTGCGGCAACTTCTCCTTCGGCGACTACTTCAAGGAAGGAGCCATCAAGTTCGCGTGGGAGCTGCTCACCACGCCCGTCGCGGACGGTGGCTACGGCCTGGAGAAGGAGAAGCTCTGGATCACCGTCTACCAGGACGACGACGAGGCCGAGCTGATCTGGCGCGAGGTCATCGGCGTGCCCGCCGAGCGGATCCAGCGCCTCGGCATGAAGGACAACTTCTGGTCGATGGGCGTCCCCGGCCCGTGCGGCCCGTGCTCGGAGATCAACTACGACCGCGGCCCCGCGTACGGCGAGGAGGGCGGCCCGGCCGTCAACGGCGAGCGCTACCTGGAGATCTGGAACCTGGTCTTCATGCAGTACGAGCGCGGGCACGGCGACGGCAAGGACGGTTTCGAGATCCTCGGCGACCTGCCGAGCAAGAACATCGACACCGGCCTCGGCCTGGAGCGCCTGGCCGCCATCCTCCAGGGCGTCGACAACCTCTTCGAGATCGACACCAGCCGGATGATCCTGGACCGGGCCGCCGCGCTGACCGGTCACACCTACGGCGCCGACCACAAGGCCGACGTCTCGCTGCGCGTGGTCACCGACCACATCCGCACCGCGCTGATGCTGATCGGCGACGGCGTCACCCCCGGCAACGAGGGCCGCGGCTACGTGCTGCGCCGCATCCTGCGCCGCGCCATCCGCAACATGCGCCTGCTGGGCGCCACCGGGGTGGTCGCCAAGGACCTCACCGACGTCGCGATCAAGGCGATGGCCCCGCAGTACCCGGAGCTGGAGACCGACCGCAAGCGCATCGAGACGGTCGTCGTCGGCGAGGAGGCGGCCTTCCTGCAGACCCTGAAGGCCGGCACCAACCTGCTGGACGCCGCGGTCACCGAGACCAAGCAGGCCGGTGGCGTGGTGCTCTCCGGCGACCAGGCCTTCAAGCTGCACGACACCTACGGCTTCCCGATCGACCTGACCCTGGAGATGGCCGAGGAGCAGGGCCTCCAGGTCGACGAGGCCGGCTTCCGGCGCCTGATGCAGGAGCAGCGGGACCGCGCCAAGGCGGACGCCAAGGCCAAGAAGACGGGCCACGCCGACGTCGCCGCGTACCGCGAGGTCGCCGACAAGTCCGGCGCCAGCGTCTTCACCGGCTACACCCTCACCGAGGGCGAGGCCACCGTGGTCGGCCTGCTGGTGAACGGCGTCCCGGCGCCGGCCGCCACCGAGGGCGACGAGGTCGAGCTGATCCTCGACCGCACCCCGTTCTACGCCGAGGGCGGCGGCCAGCTCGCCGACCACGGCCGGATCCGGCTGGACTCCGGCGCGGTCGTCGAGATCCGCGACGTGCAGCAGCCCGTCCCGGGCGTGATCGTGCACTCCGGCGGCGTGCTGTTCGGCGAGGTCGTGCTCGGCTCCGCCGCGTACGCCACCATCGACGTGGAGCGCCGCCGGGCGATCGCCCGCGCCCACTCGGCCACCCACCTGACCCACCAGGCGCTGCGCGACGCGCTCGGCCCGACGGCCGCCCAGGCCGGCTCGGAGAACGCCCCGGGCCGCTTCCGCTTCGACTTCGGCTCGCCCGCCGCCGTGCCCGGCAGCGTGCTGACCGACGTCGAGCAGAAGATCAACGACGTGCTGACCCGTGAGCTGGAGGTCACCGCCGAGGTCATGACGATGGACCAGGCCCGCAAGGCCGGCGCCATCGCGATGTTCGGCGAGAAGTACGGCGACGAGGTCCGGGTCGTCACCATCGGCGACTTCTCCAAGGAGCTGTGCGGTGGCACCCACGTCGGCAACACCGCCCAGCTGGGCCTGGTGAAGCTGCTCGGCGAGTCCTCGATCGGCTCCGGCGTGCGCCGTGTGGAGGCCCTGGTCGGCGCCGACGCGTACCGCTTCCTGGCCCGTGAGCACACCGTGGTCGCCCAGCTGACCGAGCTGGTCAAGGGCCGCCCGGAGGAGCTGCCGGAGAAGATCTCCGGCATGCTCGCCAAGCTCAAGGACGCCGAGAAGGAGATCGAGCGCTTCCGCGCCGAGAAGGTGCTCGCGGCCGCCGCGGGCCTGGCCGACTCGGCCGAGGACGTGCACGGCGTCGCGGTGGTGGCCGCCCGGGTCGCCGACGGCACCGGCGCCGACGAGCTGCGCAAGCTGGTCCTGGACGTGCGCGGCCGGCTCGGCTCGCGCCCGGCCGTGGTCGCCGCCTTCACCGTGGCGAACGACCGTCCGCTGACCGTGATCGCCACCAACGAGGACGCCCGCGGCCGTGGCATCAAGGCCGGTGAGCTGGTCCGCACCGCCGCCAAGACCCTCGGCGGCGGCGGTGGCGGCAAGGACGACGTCGCCCAGGGCGGCGGCACCAACCCGGCCGCGATCGACGAGGCCGTCGCCGCGGTGCGCGGCCTGGTCGCGGAGCGCGCCTCCTGATGGGGTCCGCGTTCTGATGGAGTTCGAGGAGAAGCCCTTCCGGCGCGGGCGGCGGATCGCCGTCGACGTCGGGGACGCCCGGATCGGGGTCGCGTCCTGCGACCCCGACGGGGTGCTCGCCACCCCGGTGGAGACCGTTCCGGCCGGTGTGAAGTCGCAGGCCCGGATCGCCGCGATCGTCGAGGAGTACGGCGCGATCGAGGTGATCGTCGGGCTGCCGCGCTCGCTCAGCGGCAAGGAGGGCCCGGCGGCGGAGAAGGTCCGCGGCTACGCGGCCCGGCTGGCCGACCGGCTCTGGCCGGTACCGGTCCGGCTGGTCGACGAACGGATGTCGACGGTCACCGCGACCCACGGGCTGCGCGCCTCGGGGGTCAAGGCCAAGAAGGGCCGCTCGGTGGTCGACCAGGCCGCCGCGGTGGTGATCCTGCAGACCGCCCTTGAGTCCGAACGGGTGAGCGGACGCCCCCCGGGTGAGAGCGTCGGGGCAGCGGGCTGACCTGCCTGTTCTAACGTCCCGAGGAGGGGCCCGTGCGGACGCGTCCGCAC
>NZ_JBHVER010000157.1:0-19182 GCF_042802195.1 Kitasatospora sp. NPDC057500
ACATGGCGGTGATCTTCGCGGACACCAGGCCCGCGAAGATCACCACCAGCGCATCACGGCACACAGTTGATCAATTACCCAACACTTTCTCAGGCGCCGACGTACTCGGCGAGGTGCTGGGCGGTGAGGGTGGAGCGGTCTGCGACCAGGTCGGCGGGGGTGCCCTCGAAGACGATGCGGCCGCCGTCGTGGCCGGCCCCCGGGCCGAGGTCGATGATCCAGTCGGCGTGGGCCATCACGGCCTGGTGGTGCTCGACGACGATGACGGACTTGCCCGAGTCGACCAGGCGGTCCAGCAGGCCGAGGAGCTGTTCGACGTCGGCCAGGTGGAGGCCGGTGGTCGGCTCGTCGAGGACGTAGACGCCGCCCTTGTCGCCCATGTGGGTGGCCAGCTTCAGGCGCTGGCGCTCGCCGCCGGAGAGGGTGGTCAGCGGCTGGCCGAGGCTGACGTAGCCGAGGCCGACGTCGACGAGGCGGGACAGGATGCGGTGGGCGGCGGGCACCTTGGCCTCGCCGGCGGCGAAGAAGGCCTCCGCCTCGGTCACCGGCATCGCCAGCACCTCGCTGATGTCCCGGCCGCCGAGGTGGTACTCCAGCACCGACGCGTCGAACCGGCGGCCCTCGCAGTCCTCGCAGGTGGTGGCCACGCCGGCCATCATCGCCAGGTCCGTGTAGATGACGCCCGCGCCGTTGCAGGTCGGGCAGGCGCCCTCGGAGTTGGCGCTGAACAGCGCCGGCTTCACGCCGTTGGCCTTGGCGAACGCCTTGCGGATGGGCTCCAGCAGACCGGTGTAGGTGGCCGGGTTGCTGCGCCGCGAGCCGCGGATCGGGCTCTGGTCGACGGAGACCACGCCCTCCCCGGCCGGGATCGAGCCGTGCACCAGCGAGCTCTTGCCGGAGCCGGCCACCCCGGTCACCACGACCAGCACCCCGAGCGGGATGTCCACGTCGACGTCCCGCAGGTTGTGGGCGGAGGCGCCGCGGACCGCCAGCGTGCCGGTGGGGGTGCGCACCTTCTCCTTCACCGACGCCCGGTCGTCCAGGTGCCGGCCGGTGACCGTGCCGGCGGCGCGCAGGCCCTCGACACTGCCCTCGAAGCAGACCGTGCCGCCCGCCGAGCCCGCGCCGGGACCGAGGTCCACCACGTGGTCGGCGATCGCGATCACCTCGGGCTTGTGCTCCACCACCAGCACCGTGTTGCCCTTGTCCCGCAACTGCCGCAGCAGGCCGTTCATCCGCCGGATGTCGTGCGGGTGCAGACCGGTGCTGGGCTCGTCGAAGACGTAGGTGACGTCGGTGAGCGAGGAGCCGAGGTGGCGGATCATCTTCACCCGCTGCGCCTCGCCGCCCGACAGGGTGCCGGCCGGCCGCTCCAGCGAGAGGTAGCCGAGGCCGATCTCGACGAACGAGTCCAGGGTCTCCCGGAGCGCCGCGAGCAGCGGCGCCACCGAGGGCTCGTCGAGGCCGCGCACCCACTCGGCGAGGTCGCTGATCTGCATCCGGCAGGCGTCGGCGATGCTGATCCCGGCGATCTTCGAGGACCGGGCGGCCTCGGTCAGCCGGGTGCCGTCGCACTCGGGGCAGGAGGCGAAGGTGACCGCGCGGTCCACGAACGCCCGGATGTGCGGCTGCATCGCCTCCCGGTCCTTGGACAGGATGGACTTCTGGACCTTCGGGATCAGCCCCTCGTAGGTGAGGTTGATGCCGTTGACCTTCACCTTGGTCGGCTCGCGGTGCAGGAAGTCCCGCAGCTCCTGCTCGGTGTAGTCGCGGATCGGCTTGTCCGCGTCGAGGAAGCCGGAGCCGCTGAAGATCCGCGTCATCCAGCCGTCGCCGGTGTAGCCGGGCACGGTGATCGCGCCCTCGGCGAGCGACTTGGTCTCGTCGTAGAGCTGGGTGAGGTCGATGTCCGAGACCGAGCCCCGGCCCTCGCAGCGCGGGCACATGCCGCCGGTGACGCTGAAGCTGCGCCGCTCCTTGACCGTTGTGCCGCCGCGCTCCACGGTGACCGCGCCGGCCCCGCTGATCGAGGCGACGTTGAAGGAGAACGCCTTGGCGGAGCCGATGTGCGGCAGCCCGAGCCGGCTGAACAGGATCCGCAGCATCGCGTTGGTGTCGGTCGCGGTGCCGACGGTGGAACGCGGGTCCGCGCCCATCCGCTGCTGGTCGACGATGATCGCGGTGGTCAGCCCGTCCAGCACGTCCACGTCCGGGCGTGCCACCGACGGCATGAAGCCCTGCACGAACGCGCTGTAGGTCTCGTTGATCAGCCGCTGCGACTCCGCCGCGACGGTGTCGAACACCAGGGAGCTCTTGCCCGAGCCGGAGACGCCCGTGAACACCGTGAGCCGGCGCTTCGGGATCTCGATGCTGACGTCCTTGAGGTTGTTCTCGCGTGCCCCGTGCACGCGGATCAGGTCGTGGGTGTCGGCGGCGTGCGGCTGGGGTGCCTGTGCGCCGGTCCTCGTGCCCGTGCTCATCGTCTCTCCGGTTCCTCTCGCGGTGCGCTCCGGTCCCGATCTAACCAGCCGGGTACGACAGGCGGTGTTTAGGCCGGTCGGAGGCCGCGCGCTGGCGGCGGGCGGGGGCGCACCGCACCGTGGTGGCGGGGGCTGGACGACGGGAGGTGCCGGCGGTGTCGAAGCGGGCACGGCTGTGGCGGGCGACGGCGGGCCTGGCGGCCCTGGCCGTTGGCGCCGGCACGGTCCCGGCGACGGCCGCCGGGGTGCGGCCGGGGTGGGCGGTGGCCGTGGTGGACCAGGCCTCGCGGCGGGTGCTGGTGGTGGCGGGCGCCGACGAGTTGACCGGCTACCGCGGGCCGGACGGGGAACCGGTGGTCTGGTCGTGGTCCGCGGACACCGCCGGCGACCTCGGCGACCTCGACCCGCGCCGCAGTTGGGAGCTGCCCGACGAGGCGAAGAGCCGGGTGCGGGACGGCCGCCGGTACCTGGTCGCCACCGCCTCCGGCGGCCTCGCGGCCCTCGTCGACACCGGGACCGGCGCCACCGCCTGGGCCGTCGACACCGGACCGCTGGCCAACCCGCACAGCGCCGAACTGCTCCCCGACGGCAATGTGGCCGTCGCCGCCTCCGGCGGCGGCTGGATTCGGCTCTACGCGGCCTCGCTCGGTCCGCGCGCCACCGCGTACGCCGAGTACCGGCTGCCGGGCGCCCACGGGGTGCACTGGGACGGGCGCGCCCGGCTGCTCTGGGCGCTCGGCGACGACGCGCTCACCGCGCTGCGGGTGGGCGGCACCGCGGCCGCGCCGGCGCTCACCGCCGAGCGCACGGTGCCGCTGCCCGAGCCGGGCGGCCACGACCTCTCGCCGGTGCTCGCCGAGCCGGGCCGGCTGTGGGTGAGCACGGCCGGGCACCTGTGGCGCTTCGACCCGGCGGCGGACCGCTTCACCCGGGTCCGGCTGGGGAGCGAGGGGGCCGAGCGGGACATCAAGAGCGTCGGCGACGAGCCCCGCACCGGGCGGCTGCTCATCGCCGCCCCGGACCGCGCGGGGCCCTGCTCCTGGTGCACCTCCGCGCTCACCCTGCACCGCCCGGACGGCAGTTGGCGGCTGCCCGGCACGCACCTCTACAAGGCGCGCTGGTGGCCCAGTTGGGGGAGCGGGGCATGATCCCGGGCACCGGCGGCACGACCGGGGGGAGGGCCGGGGGAACGAGCGGGGGAGAGACCTGGGGAGAGACCGGGGCGAGGGGCGGGGGACGGGCCGGACCGGGCTGGCATTCGGTGGATGCGGCTGATTTTATGCAACGCCAAACTACTCCAATAGTGGTCAGTTTCCGCTCCGGTTCCGTATACCTCCCGGTAGCGCCCCGGGCTGGGATAGCGTCCATGGCGCCGGGGGGATCCGGTCCCGCTCGACGGGTCCGCACCATCCAGAAACCCATCCCTACCCACCCCTACCCATTCAGGGAGAGAACTGTGCGCAATTTCGTGTCGGAATCAAGGTCCGAGACCGTGGACGAGCTGCGGCTCGCGGTGGAATCACTGGCGGCCTTCCCGGCCCGCGCCGCGTTCGGCGGGACGGAGGTCACCGACCGCCTCGCCGCGGTGGCGGATCTGTGCCGGGCGGTCGACGGCGTCCTCGACAGCCTGGTCGTCGAAGCCGCCGCCGAGGCCGCCGAGGAAGGCTGGACCGCGGCCCGGATGGCGTCCGAACACGCCGTCTACTACGCGCGGTTGCGCCGGGCGCTGCTGCTCACCGGTTCCACGGCCGAGCAGCGGTGAACGCGGCAGCCACCCAGGCGGTGGACGTCAACGCACACGTGGTGGCCTGTCCCACCCGGTGGAGCGACGTCGACGAGAACGGGCACATCAACAACGCCCGGCTGGTCTCCTACGTGCAGGAGGGAATTTACGACCTGTTCTGCCACCACGCGGTCGCCGTCCGGGAATCGCTATTCCCGTCCGGATTCCTGATCGCCCGGCACGAGATCGATTATCTGGAGCAGCTGTACCACCGGCCGGAACCGTTGCTGGTGCGGTTGACCGTCGAACGACTCGGGCGCAGTTCCGCGCACGTCGTGGTCAAGGTGTGCCGTGACGCGCACACATTCATGCGGGCACGGACCGTCGTGGTCGCCAGGGACGCGGTCTCCGGCCGCTCCCGTACGCTCAGCCCGTCGGAGCGGCGGTTCCTCTCGGGGTTCCTCGCCGACGGCGTCGTCCCGGCGGTCCCGCCCCGGGTGACGATCGCCTCGCCGCGCGGGTCGCTGTCCGCGTCGTCCTCCGGGCACCACCCGGCCCGTCGACGCCTGCCGAACCCCTCCGCCCTCACGAGGGGCGTTCCGGTGATCCCGGACGGTCGTCGCGCTCGCTGACCTCCGCCGCGACCCGGATCGATGAGTGGCAGGATCCTGCTGGGGCAGGATCCTGCTTGGTTTTGCGGGCGGAGGCCGTAGGGGGCGGGTGGGCGCGGAGAAGGACCGGGGGAAGGCCAACTCGGCGGCCCGGGGGAAGGCCAACTCGGCGGCCCGGGGCGGGAATGCGTCAGCGGCAGAGTGCGGCGGCGCCGATCAGCCCGGCGTCGGTGCCGAGTTCGGCGCGTCGAACGTCCAGCCCGCGGACGTAGGGCAGCGCGGCGTAGCGGTCCAGATGGCGGGCGAGCGGCTCGAACAGGACCGGCCCGGCCGTCGCCACGCCGCCGCCGATCACCACCCGCCGCAGGTCCACCAGCGCGGCGGTGGCGGCGATCCCGGCGGCCAGTGCCTGGGCCGCGCGGTCGAAGGCGGCGAGCGCCACCGGGTGCCCGGCCAGCGCGTCCTCGGCGACCGCGCGAGCCGAACGGTCGTCCCCGGCGGGCCGCCAGCCCCGGGCGAGGGCCCGGCGGGCGATCGCGGTTCCGCTGGCGATGCCTTCGAGGCAGCCGCGCGAGCCGCACGGGCAGGGCTCGCCGTCGAGGTCGACGGTGATGTGCCCGAGGTGTCCGGCGTTGCCGCTGGGGCCGGGCCGTACGGCCCCGTCCAGCACCAGGCCGGCGCCGACCCCGGTGGAGACCACCAGGCAGAGTGCGTTGTCGGTGCCGCGGGCCGCGCCGCGCCAGTGCTCGGCGGCGGCCATCGCCACCCCGTCCCCGGCCAGTGCCACCGGGCGGGTGCCCACGGCGGGGTGGGCGGCGACCTCGGAGGCGATCGGGAAGTCCCGCCAGTCGGGGATGTTGACCGGGCTGACGGTGCCCCGGGCGAGGTCCACCGGGCCCGCGCTGCCGATGCCGACGGCGGTCACCTCGGCCCACCGGGGCGCGGCGGCCAGCCGGTCCAGCACCAGGTGCACCACGGCCAGCACCTCCGCGGCCGACTCCCGCGCCGGGGTGGGCAGCCGGACGCGGTGGGCGAGTGTCCCGGCGGAGTCGACGAGGGCGCCGGCGATCTTGGTGCCGCCGATGTCGACGGCGGCGAACAGCGGGCCGGTGGCGTCGGGCGAGGGTGCGGTCATGGCGGGCGGCTCCGGGTGAGGGGGGAGGAGCAGGGACGGGAACAGCAAACAGGACCGGGCCCGCGGCACGTGCGGCAGGGTCGCCCTCGAACCTGCCCTTTCGGGCCGTTCCGGTCCGGACCGGAACGGAAATCCGCACGTGTGCGCAACGTTTCGCGGCCCCCACGGCATCCAGGAAGTATGGAATCGAATCTTCTCCCGACAGCGGACCCGTCCGACGACGGCGTTTCCGGGCCCTCCCGGAAGTCGCCGGTCCGGTTCGTCCGCCACGGCGCGACCTTCCTGGGCGTGAGCGTGGTGTCCGGTGCGCTGCTGGCGGGCATGGCGCTGCCCGCCGTAGGGGCGCTCGGGCTGACGGCCAAGAACACGGCGGAGGGCTTCGAGGACATCCCGGACGACTTCAGGACCCCGCCGCTCACCCAGGTGACGCAGGTCTTCGACGCCAGTGGCGGGCTGATCGCCAGGGTCTACGAGCGCGACCGCACCGTGATCACCGCGGAGCAGATGTCGCCGTACATGCGGCAGGCCCAGGTGGACATCGAGGACGCCCGCTTCTACGAGCACGGCGCCGTCGACCTCAAGGGCGTCCTGCGGGCGCTCAGCAAGAACGCGGAGAGCGGCACCGCCTCCGAGGGCGCCTCGACGCTGACCCAGCAGTACGTGAAGAACGTCAACGTGGAGAAGGCGGGCGACGACAAGGCGGCCGTCCAGGAGGCCATGCGCAAGACCCTGGGCCGCAAGATCCAGGAGTTGAAGGTCGCGATCAGGCTGGAGGAGGAGCTGACCAAGGACCAGATCCTCACCAACTACCTCAACATCACCTACTTCGGGAACGGCGCCTACGGCGTGGAGGCCGCCTCCCAGCGCTACTTCAGCAAGTCCAACAAGGACCTCACCATGGCCGAGGCCGCCACCCTGGCCGGCCTGGTGCAGAACCCGTCGAAGTACGACCCGAAGGCGCACCCGCAGGCCGCGGTGAACCGCCGCAACGTCGTGATCGACAAGATGCTGGAGAACAAGCACATCACGGAGGAGCAGGCCAAGGAGGCCAAGGCCGCCCCGCTGGGCCTGAAGTTCAAGGACCCGCAGAACGGCTGCATCACCGCGCAGGCGGGCATGGGCTTCTTCTGCGACTACGTCCGGCAGGTGGTCAAGCGGGACCCGGTGTTCGGTGCGAACGCGGCCGAGCGCAAGAAGTTCTGGGACCAGGGCGGTCTGAACATCCACACCACCCTCGACCCCGGCAAGCAGGCCGCCGCCCAGAACGCGGTGAGCTCCAACGTGCGGGTCACCGACAGCGTCTCGGCCGCCGCGTCCATGGTCGAGCCGGGCACCGGCAAGATCCTGGCGATGGCCCAGACCCGCCCGTACGGGATCGACCGGGCCAGGAACCAGACGGTCGTCAACCTCAACGTCGACGCCGCGATGGGCGGCGGCAACGGCTTCCAGCCCGGCTCCACCTTCAAGCCGATCATCGCGGCCGCGGCGATGGAGGCGGGGCTGCCGCCGACCCAGGAGTACTCGTCCCCGAACCGGATCGAGTACCCGACGATGAAGACCTGCGACGGCATCTGGAAGAACACCGGCCGGCCGAAGACGACGGTGCCCAACGAGTCGGCGAGCGAGAAGGGGCCGTACCAGCTGAAGGAGGCGATGGCCCTCTCGGTCAACACCTACTTCGTGCAGATGGAGCAGGAGATCGGCCTCTGCGCCGTCAAGCAGATGTCCAACAAGCTCGGCATCACCGCCCGGGCCAGTGGCGAGCCGCTGGAGGAGGTTCCCGCGATGGCCCTGGGCGTCGAGGAGGTGAGCCCGCTGACCATGGCCGGCGTCTACGCGGCCTTCGCCGCCGGGGGCAAGTACTGCGCCCCGGTCGCGATCACCAGGATCACCACCATCGACGGCAAGGACGTCCCCACCCCGCAGGCCCGTTGCGAGACGGCGTTCTCCGAGAGCACCTCCCACGTGCTGAACACCATCCTGAACGGCGTGACCGAGAGCGGCGGCACCGGTGCGGCGCTCCACCTGGAGGGGGACCGGCAGATAGCGGGCAAGACCGGCACCTCGGACAAGAAGAAGGCCGCCTGGTTCACCGGCTACACCCCGCAGCTCGCCACCGCGGTCTGGCTCGGCGGGCCCAACGGCGGTGTGGAGATGCGCAACATCACCATCAACGGGAAGTACCGCGCGGAGGTGTTCGGCGCCGACGGCCCCGGTCCGATCTGGCGGGACGCCATGAACCAGGCGCTGCGGGGCGCGCCCAAGCAGTCCATGCCGATGGCGGACATCCCCGACCCCGCGCCCAAGCCCGACCCGGATGCCACCGGCACCGGCGCGCCGTCCAACGGCCCGTCCAACGGCCCGTCCCAGGGCGCGTCGAACGCGCCGAGCGGTGCCCCGTCCGGCAAGCCGACCGGTTCGCACCGCTGACGACCGACCGGCGCGGTACCGGTGCCGCGCCGGTGCCGGTGCCCCCGCCCGGCCCGGCCCGGGCCGGGGCACCGGCCCGACGTGGCGGTTACAGCGGACCCCACCGGTAGAGCGTGGAGCCCCAGGTGGCGGTGTGCACGAAGGAGGTCGAGAAGGTGGTCTCCTTGACGAAGTAGCCGGCCTGCCCGACGGGCTTGAGCTTGGTGGTGACGGAGTAGACGAGGGAGAGCGGATAGACGCAGAGCGACCAGTCGTAGTCGCCGTCCTGCACCCGGATGTCCCCGCCGGGTGCGCTGCCCCCCGGGCTGTTGAGGGTCCAGGAGTAGGTCCCGGCGTCCAGGTGCAGGGTCCGGTAGGTGCAGTTCTCGGGCGGGGTCACGGGCGCGGGCAGCGGCCCGATCTGCCCGTGGCCGTTCAGGAACTCGTGCTCGGTGACGGCGCTCGCGGGGGTGACGGCCGGGCCGGTCAGCAGCGTCAGGGCGAGGGCCGGCAGGGCGAGGAACCAGGTGAGTCTTCGCAGCATGCGTGCCTCCGGTCGGCCGGGCGCGGGCATGGACCGGCCCGGCGGTGGGGGTTCCAGTGGTCCACGCCGATTCTGCCGATCGGCCGGGACGCCGCCCATCCCAGAACCCTGGGAGCCGCGGCCGTCAGCTCCCCAGCGCGGCGAGCGCGAAGGCGCGGGTCCCGGCGACGTGCCGGCGGGCGAGGTCGGCGGCGGCCTCCGGGTCGCGGGCCCGGATCGCGGCGAGCAGCTGCTCGTGCTCGGTGCACATGGGCGTGCTGCTCTCGGGGCCCGAGGTGAGCCGGAACAGGCGGCGCAGCCGACCGTCGAGCGGGGCCATCATGTCCTGGAGCAGCGGGTTGCCGGAGAGTTCGACGATCGCCCGGTGGAAGTCGGCGTTGAGGCCGACGGTCTCGCGCAGCCGGCCGGCCTCGGCGGCGCGGCGGGTGCGGGCGAGGATGCGTTCGAGGCTCTTCAGCCCGGCCGGGGTGGCGTGCTGCGCGGCGAGGCTGGCGGCGAGGGCCTCCAGGGACTCCCGGACGGCGAAGAAGTGCTCGGCGTCGGCCGGGCCGAACCCGGCGACCACCGCGCCCTTGCGGGCCTGGACGGCGAGGAAGCCCTCCGTCTCCAGCCGCTGCATGGCCTCGCGCACGGGAACGCGGGAGACGCCCATGGTCTCGGCCAGCTCGCGTTCGACCAGGCGGCGGCCGGCGGGGTACTCGCCCTCGATGATCCGCTCGCGCAGCTGGACGTAGACGAGGTCCCGCAGTGACTGGTGGGCGTCGCCGGGCGTATCGGTCATCGGGGGCTCCAGTCGGGTGGGGTGCTGCGCCTGGTCGCGGGGGCCGGGTGCACAGATCATTTCAGATCGGCGGCCGATACCCCTTGTCTGGTATTCGGTATACCAGATAGCTTGAGGCCCCCGCCCGGGCCGCAGCCCCCGAACCCTGGACGTCCATGTGATCACCCCCGACCTCCTGCTCGACGCCACGCTGCCCGACGGCGGCACGGTCGACGTCCACCTCGCCGACGGCCGGATCGCAGCCCTCACCCCGGCAGCCGCCCGGCGGCCGGACGCCGGCGGCGCCGACGCGCCCGGCACGGTCCGCCTGGGCGGCGCGCTGCTGCTGCCCGCGCTGGTCGACGGCCACGCCCACCTGGACAAGACCTTCCTCGGCGCGCCCTGGCAGCCGCACCGGCCCGCCGCCGACCTGCGCGCGCAGATCGCCTCCGAGCGAGCCCAGCGCCGCGAGGTCGCCCGCCTCGCCCCCGTCGCCGAGCGCGCCGAGGCGCTGGCCCGGCGGATGGCGGCGCTCGGCACGGGCCACGTCCGGTCGCACGTCGACGTCGACCCGGACACCGGCCTCGACCACCTGCACGCCCTGCTGGAGGTGCGCGAGCGGGTCCGCGACGTCATCGGCGTCCAACTGGTCGCCTTCCCGCAGAGCGGCGTGGTCGCGGCCCCCGGTGTCGCCGACCTGCTGGACGCGGCGCTGAGCGAGGGCGCCGAGCTGATCGGCGGCCTGGACCCGGCCGGCTTCGACGGCGACGTGGACGGTCAGCTCGACGTCGTCTTCGGCCTCGCCGGGCGCCACGGCGCCGGGGTGGACATCCACCTCCACGACGGCGGCCCGGTCGGCGCCTCCCAGCTGCGCGACATCGCCGACCGCACGGCCGCGCTCGGCCTCGGCGGCCGCGTCGCGGTCAGCCACGCGTACGCGCTGGGGGAGCTCGGCCCGGACGAACTCGACCTCACCGCCCGTAGGCTGGCCGAGGCCGGGGTGGCGATCATGACCAACGGCCCGAGCCGGTCCATGCCGCCGGTCGGACTGCTGCACGAGTACGGCGTGCGGGTGTTCGCCGGCTCGGACAACATCCGCGACGCCTGGTGGCCGTACGGCACCGGCGACATGCTCGAACGCGCCACCATCATCGGCCTCCAGGGCGAGCTGATGACGGACGGCGAACTGCGGCTCGCCGCCGACCTGGTGACCTCGCACGCCGCGGACGCCCTCGGCCTCACCGGCTACGGCCTGACCCCGGGCGCCCCGGCCGACCTGGTGGCGGTCGCCGCCGGCTCCGTCCCCGAGGCGGTCGCCGCCCACCCCGAACGGCTGCTGGTCCTGCACGGCGGCCGGGTGGTCCTGGACCGCACCCGCTGACGCCGTCCCGCGTCCCGCCGAGGCCCCACCCTCGGTCCCCCCGCCCCTGCCCTGTTGGAAGGACGCCCCCACCGTGAACTCCTCCGCGCAAAGAACCCGGCCGGCCCCCGCCCCCACCGCTGCCGCCGAGCCGGGGGCCGCGCCCGGCCGGCTCGCGGGCGGCCAGATCGGCACCACCGACCTGGTCTTCTTCGTGGTCGCCGCCGCTGCCCCGCTCACCGTCCTCGCGGGCATCGCGCCGTTCGCCATCGGCGTCGGCGGCGCCTCCGCGCCCGCCGCGTACCTGATCTCGGGCGCGCTGCTGGTGCTCTTCGCCGCCGGCTTCACCGCGATGAGCATGTACGTGCGCAACGCGGGCGCCTTCTACGCGTACGTCGCGCGCGGCCTCGGCCGGACCCTCGGTGTGGTCACCGCCTATGTCGCGGTGGTCTGTTACAACCTCATCACCCCCGGCGTGGCCGCCGCGTTCGGCTACTTCGCCGCCGGGCACATCGAGCAGCGCACCGGCGCGCACGTGCCGTGGTGGCTGCTGTCGGGCGCCTGCGTGGCGGTCGTCGGCGTCCTGGGCTGGCTGAAGGTGACGCTCAGCGCCAAGGTGCTCGGGGTGGCGCTCGTCCTGGAGGTGCTGTCGCTGCTGGTGATGGAGGGCGGAGTGCTCTCCGAGCGCGGCACGGCCGCCCTCGACCCGGTCTCCTTCGACCCCTCGCTGCTCACCCAGGGCGGCGTCGCCGGGATGTTCGTGCTGGTCATCGGCGCCTTCACCGGCTTTGAGGCGACGGCGATCTACGCCGAGGAGGCCCGCGACCCGCGTCGCACGGTGCCCCGGGCGACCTTCATCGCGATCGGCTTCCTGGCCGTCTTCTACGCCCTCGGCACCTGGATCGTGATGGGCGCGTACGGCACGGACGCCGCCGTCGCGGCGGCCCGCGCCGCCGAAGGGCCGGACCTCACCTTCACCGCCGCCGAACGCTTCGTCGGCCTCTGGCTCTCCGACTCGATGCACGTCCTGATCGTGGTCAGCGCCTTCGCCTCGGCCCTGGCCTTCCACAACGCGGCGGCCCGCTACCTCTACGCGCTCGGCCGCGAGGGCCTGCTGCCCCGCCGGCTCGGCCGGATCTCGCGGCGCTCCGGCTCGCCGGGCCCGGCGGTCCTGGTGCAGAGCGGATTCAACGCCCTGGTGATCCTGCTGGGCGCGGTGCTGGCCGCCGATCCCTACCTGGTGGTGCTGCTCTGGTCCAACAGCGTGGGCGTGCTCGGCATCATGGCGATGCAGGCGCTGGCGGCGGTGGCGGTCTGGGCGTTCTTCCGCCGCGACCGGCGCGGCATGTCGGCCTTCCGGGTGCTCTGGGCGCCCCTGCTGGCCGCCGCCGGCCTGGCCCTGCTGACGGTGCTCGCCGTCTTCAACTTCAGCCTGCTGACCGGCGCTTCGGGCGTCGTGAACGCCCTGCTGCTGATCCCGATCCCGCTCGTCGCGGTGGCCGGCTACCTGGTCGCCCGGCGGATCCGCCGCACCGACCCGGAGCGCTTCGCCCGCCTCACCGAGGTCGACGTCGAGCGCGACTGACCGGTGCCCGTTCGGTGGCGCCCCCTCGTCCGGCTCATCCGGGAGGGGGCGCCGCCCGTTTCGCGGTGGCGGTCAGGACGGGAAGGGTCGGGTCGGGTCGGGTCGGGCACCGGGGCGGGGTGCGGCAGGGGGACCGGAGGCTTCCCGGCAGCCGCCGCGCCCGCACCCGTCCGTCCAAGCCCTTCAGCGGCCGTTGCCGAAGGCGCCCCGGGGGCCCGCCGGTTCGGCGCAGGCCCGGCAGACCACGCGGGAGTAGACGGCCGCCGGGCCGCGGATCACCGCCTCGACGCCCCCGTACAGCGACCCGGTCCCCGCCGGCCGGCCGCAGATGTGGCAGCTGCGCAGCGCCTGCGCCTCGGTGCAGCAGTCCCAGCAGACCAGCCGGTCCGCCGCCTCGGCCAGGACGACGGCCGGCTGCGGGGCGGTCAGGTGGCCGCAGTGGCGCAGGGTGCCGTCCTCCTCGGCGCGGAGCATCACCGCCCGGGTCTCCCGGAACCACGGCGCGGCCCGGTCCGGGGTGGTGCGCACCGGGGCCGGCCGTCCCGAGGCGATGAGCAGGCGTTCGGCGTGGTCGCCGACAGCCCTGGTCTGGTCGGTGACGGCGATCCGGGAGGGGCCGTCGCTCATGCGCACGTCCTTGTGCGAACGGTGAGGCCTGCGGGGCGCTTGAGGGCGCAGCGGTCGGGGGAGTGGCGCCGGTGTCGCGGCGCCGCCCCGGTCCTCCACTCTCCTACCCGCCTCGCGGGCTAAGCCTCCTCGCCGTCCACGGCGGCGGCACGCTGCTGCCCCTGCTGCCCCTGCTGCGTCGGGGCGGCTACGCCCTGCTCGACCTCACCGCCGCCCCCGGCGCCCCGTCACCGCTCGCACCGCCGGCCCACGGCGTGACCCCCGGCCTCGGCGTCCACACCGCCCCGCCCGCCGTCCACCGCCCGGCCTGGTCCGGCGTCACCGCCGTCCTGGTCCGCCCCGACGGCCACCCCGCCTGGCTCTCGTCGGACACCGACCCGCGCGCCGCCGCCCGCACCGCCGTCGCGGCGACGCTCGCTTGCGGAGTCGGGCCGGGCCGCGCGGCCTCACATCCGGGACCTCAGCACGTCGACCTCGCAGCCCGGTGCGAACGGGTCGAAGCCGTGCTCGACCAGCCAACGGACCGCCAGCAGGCTGCGCAGCGACCACCACGCGTGGATCACGTCGAGGTCGACGTCGGTGCCGTAGCCGGCGACGACGTCGGCGAGATGCTCCTGGTGTCCGAGCGTGAAGGTGGCGAGGTCGTACAGGGCGTCACCCCGGCCCGCCTCGGACCAGTCGATGATGCCCGTGACCTCGCCGCCGTCGACGAAGACGTGTGCGATCTGCAGGTCGCCGTGGGTGAAGGCCGGGGTCCACGGCCGGAGCGCGGCCTCGGCGACCCGGCGGTTGCGGGCGACCAGGCCGGCGGGCAGGACGCCGTTCGCCACCAGCAGCCCGCACTCGTCGTCGAGTTCCGCCGCCAGTGCGGCGGCGCTCCGGCCGGCCCGGCCCGGCCACGGCGGCGGCGGCGCGTCGTGCAGCTTCCGGACGGCGGCGCCCGCCGCGGCCCACGCCGCCGGCGCCCCGGTCGACGGCCCGCCGAGGCGCCCGAGCGTCGTCCCCGGGAGGGCGGCGATCGCCAGCACGGGCGGTCGGCGCCACAGGACCTCCGGGGTCGGGACCGGCGCCAGGGACATCGCCTCGACCTCGGTGTCGACGCGCGCCTGATCGGCGTCCACCTTCAGGAACACGTCGCCGACGCGCAGCGTCGCACGCTCGGAATGGGCGACGACGACTTCGACCTCATCCATGGGCGACCAGTATCCCGGGGGCGACCGCCGCCGTCGCCGGGTTTTCGCCGGCGGTCACCGGTCGGACCCGTCGGACCCGCCGAGTTCGACGGGTTCGTCGGGTTCGTCGGGAGGCCAGGGGGCCTCGGGGCAGGATCAGCCCAGGGTCCGGGCCCGGGCGACCACCTCGGCGGAGGCCGTAGCCACCGAGCCGGTGTCGTACGGGGGTTGCGGGTCGTACTCGGTGCAGAGCTGGATCGCCTGCGCGGTGACCTCGTCGGTGAGGAGGGCGGCCAGCCGGACGGCCATGTCGATGCCCGAGGAGACCCCGGCCGCGGTGATCAGCCGGCCGTGCCGGACCACCCGGTCGGCGGTGTAGACGGCGCCGTGGGACTCCAGTTCGGCGGTCGCCGCCCAGTGGGTGGTCGCGGTCAGGCCCTTCAGCAGACCGGCCGCGCCCAGCACCACGGAACCGGTGCAGACCGAGGTGGTGAACCGGGTGCCGGCGTGCATCAGGCGCACCCAGTCGAGGAAGGCGGGATCGGCCAGCATGGGCCGGATGCCGCCGCCGCCCGGGATCAGCAGGACGTCGCAGCGCTCCACCTCGGAGTACGCGGTGGGGACGTGCACCGGCAGCGCGCCGAACGTGTCCCGCACCAGACCGGGTTCGGCGGTGACGAAGCGAACGGCGGCACCGGGTACGAGCGCGAGGATCTCGTACGGGCCGACGGCGTCGAGCGGTTCGAACCCGTCGAAGAGCGGGATCACGATGTCCATGCGTCGCAGGATAGCCGCCGCCCGGTGGTCGCCCTGCTCAGCCGTCGCGCAGGATGCGGCGGCCGGCCGCCGGGGCCACCCGCAGCAGCGCCAGCAGTGCCCGGGAGGCGCCGACGGCGACGACGGGGCGTTCGCTCACGATGCCGCGCACGACGGCGTCGGCGGCCCGGTCGGGGCCGATCTTCCGGGCCGGGCCCTCGCGGCCGGCGGTCATCGCCGTGTCCACGAGCGGCAGGACGACCTCCTGGACCCGCACGCCCGGGCTGGCCGTCCGCGCCTGGTGGCGCAGCGACTCCAGCAGGATGTGGACGCCCGCCTTGGTGGCGCAGTAGACCGGCGCGCTCTGCTTGGGCGCGTAGGCGAGACCGGAGGTGACGGCGACGAACGCGGTGCCCGCCGGCCCGCCGGGCACCGCCGCGGCCGTGAGGTGCGGCCAAGCGGCGGCGGCGAGTTCGACCACCGAGGCGAGGTTGACCTCGATCTCCTGCCGGGCGGCGGCGAGGACCTCCGGATCGGGGCCCAGGGTGAGCGGAGTGCGGTGCTGCACACCGGCGTTGGCGACCACGACGTCCAGCCCGCCGAGGCGTTCGGCGGCCTCGGCGACGACCCGCGCGGCCTCCCCGGGCACCGCCAGGTCGGCGCGGACGGCGTACGGGCCGCGGGCGGTGCGGCCGCAGGTGGCGACGGTGGCGCCGAGGGCGGTCAGGGCTTCGGAGAGGGCGAGGCCGACTCCGCCGGTGCCGCCGGTGACGAGGATGCGCTTCGAGCCGAGGTTCACACCGGCGATGGTGGAGTGGCGGCGTCCGGTCCGCTTGTACGATCGCGCCATGCCCCGAACCGGTGTCGACATGGCGCGCTCGGTCCGCCCGACGATGGCCCGGGCGGTGCTGCACACGCTCGGCCCGTCACCCGCCGGCGAGTCGGCCCGGCGGGTCGAACGCCTGCTCGGCGACGGCCTGTCGGTTCCGGAGCAGCTGCACGGGCGGCTGGTGGCGGCCCTCGCGGCCCGCGGCTGGCCCGCGCTGCGCACCGCCGCCGAGCGGCTACTGGCCGAGGACCCGCTGCTCGCCGAGCTGGCGCATTGCGGCGGTCTGCCGCAACTCCTGGGCCGGGTGGGGCTGGTGGAGCCCTGGTTCCACGCCGGACACCGCACCCGTCGGACACTCCTCCCCGACGGCTCCCTGGCCGTCCGCCACCTCCCGTCGCTCGCACGGACCCCGAGCCCCGCCGAATCACTCCTCGTGTGCGCCCTGTACGCGGTCGGCACGGCGGCCGTGGTCGGCCGCACGGCCCGCGTCGAGGTGGTGGCCGACGGCGCGACCGGCCGCCCCGGGGAGGTCCGAGGCGCGACCCGGGTCACCGGATGGCGGCTGCACTGGTCCGACGGCCGGCGCGCCGTCGAACCGCGCCCGCTGGACGCCGTCCGCGCGGGCTTCGCCCGTCACCCGGCCCGGCCCTGGCGCCTGCCCGAGACGGCCGCGCTGCTCGGCCTGGCGCCGCGCACCCTCCAGCGCGCCCTCGCCGCCGCGGGCACCTCCTTCCAGGCCGAACTGCTCGCCGTCCGCCTGGAGGTGGCCGGCCAGCTGACCGCCCGCACGGCCCTGCCCCTCGCCGACGTCGCCGCCACCGCCGGCTTCACCGACCACGCCCACCTGACCCGCCGCTTCCACGCCCACTACGGCTGCCCGCCCTCGGAGTTCCGCCGCAGGGCGCACCACTGACCCGGCTCCTCGCAGGGGGCCGGAGAGGCCCGCCCGCCCGCGGCACCCGAGGCGGTCGACCGGGCCGAGGAGCGCGGATCCGAGCCGTCGCGGAGACGAGCACCCGTCGACTCCGGCCCCGGCCGTCGGTTTTACGCCCGGGGCACCTCGCTGCGCCCCGCTCCCGGGCTGCCTGCCACCCGGACCCCGAGCGCGCCGGCCGCTCCTCGGACCGTGACCGGGACCGTGACCGTGACCGGAGCCGTTCGACGTGCAGTGTCGGCGCCACCGCGGGAGACCGCGTCCGTGTGGGCCGGCGCGGGGCTCCGGCGCGGTCAGCCGGTGGTGGCGGCCGCCGTCAGGACCGCCGGGGTGGGGCCGTCCGGGCGGACGGTGATGCTGTAGACGGAGCCCGCCGGGGTGCTCAGGAAGCCCACCTCGTGGGCGGGCAGCAGGAGTTCGAGCAGGGCGGTGGACTCGCGGAGCGCGAACTGGGTGCCCAGGCAGGCGCGGGCGCCCAGGCCGAACGGGAAGTAGGCGCCGAGGTGGGCGGGGCGGGTGCCGCCGGGGGTGAACCGGGTGGGGTCGAAGCGCTCCGGGTCGGGCCACAACTCCGGGTCGCGGTGGGTGAGGTAGGGGCAGACCAGCAGGTCGGTGCCGGCCTCGACGCGGTGCCCGGCGAGGGTGTCGTCGGTGAGCGCGTGGCGGGGGAGGATCCACGCGGAGGGGTAGAGCCGCAGGGTCTCGCCGACCAGCGCCTGCACCGCCTCGCGCCGCTCGGGCGAGCCCTCGGGGCCGGCCGCGAGGGCCCAGGAGCGGGCCCCGGGGTTGGCGTCGAGCAGCAGGTACAGCCAGGTGAGGGTGGTGGCGGTGGTCTCGTGGCCGGCGACGAGCAGGGTGACCAGTTCGTCGCGGATCAGCCGGTCGGTGTACTCGGGGTGGCGGTCGGCGGCGTCCAGCAGGTCGCGCAGCACCCCGGGGCCGTCGGGGCCGTCCTCGCGGCGGCGGGCGGCGTCGATGGCGGCGTGCGCGACGGCGTCGATCCGGGCCAGGTCGCCGGCGACGGCGTCGCGGGCGTGGTCGCCGTCGGGCAGCTGGGGCAGGGCGGCGACCACGGCCGGGATGCGGTCGAGTTCGCGCTCGGTGGCCGCGTCCAGCGGGTGGCCGGTGAGCGCGCGCCAGATGGTGTCGAGCGCGAAGTGGCGCATCTCGTCGCCGACGTCGATCCGCTCGCCGGTGCGCGCGTACCCGGCCCAGCGGTCGGCGGTGCGGCGGGCCGCGGCGGCGATCCGCTGCTCGTAGCGGCGCATCCCGGGGCCGGTGAACTGGGCCTGGAGCATGCGGCGTTGGCGCTTCCAGGCGTCGCCGGTGGCGGACAGCACGCCGTCGCCGGCGATCATCCGGGCGCGGTGCGAGCGCTTGACGTAGCGGTCCGGGTGGCGGCCGAGGACGTGCTGGACGGCCTCGGGGTCGGTGACCAGGACGGTGGGCCGCGGGCCGATCCGGAACGCGGCGACGCCGCCGAGCCGTTGCCGGGTGCGGGCCATCAGTTCGACCAGTTCGGCCTCCTCGGCGCGCCACTCCTCGACCGCTTCGGGCGGCAGTTCGGGCACCGGCGGCACCGGTCGCGCGGACGAGGAGCCGGGGTCGGCGGTGGTGGTCACGGCGGCTCTCCTCGGTCGGCGACGAACGGGCCCGCGCCGACTCTACGTCAGCGACCCCGCCGGGAGGGAGAGCAGACGGCGGAATGCCCCGTTCGAGCGCGGACGAAAGCGCGGTCCGCGCGCCGCTGCCGGAAATTCGGTGCAGATCATTCCGGATAACCGGTGCGGGCGGCCGGAATTGGCCCGTGGTGGCCGGATGTGCGAGTGGTGGCCGAGTCCGATGACCGGTCATTGACACTCCTTTGACCATCACTTTACTGTCGCCGATGACGGCGCGGATCCGCGCCGCCGGACAACCGGCACACCTCGGAGGTTCGTATGGAACAGCTCGTCAAGAGGATGACCCAGGACGACAAGTGGAAGCGCTGGGTGGCCGTCAACTCGGCCGCCGGCGCCAAGGACGGCTGCATCAGCGTCACCAAGTCCGGCTGCATCAGCGTGGCGAAGTCCGGCTGTATCTCCTGACGCGACGCGATGCTCCGGCCGGCCGCGGGACGCCCCGGCCGGCGTAGAGAGACGGCCCCGGGCCGCCCCAAGGGCGTCCCCGGGCCCAACCACCGGGGGTGGCAATGGACGGCCGCCCGGCCCCGGCCGGTGGGGGCCGCCTCAAAGACAATACGCACGTACCCCCCAAG
>NZ_JBHVER010000158.1:0-19081 GCF_042802195.1 Kitasatospora sp. NPDC057500
GCGGGCATGGAGCGGCCGGTGAGCGGGCAGAACCGGGGGGACGGCTCCGGCGGCCGTCCGGATCGTATGCCCCTGGCGCCGGCCGGCCGGGTCGGCCGGAAGCGACTCACTCGTACGGTGGAACCAACCGCGGCCGGGCGGCGTCCATCCGGTCGCATACGGGATTCTCGTTCCAAGGGCTGTTCTATTCCGCAGCCCTTTCACATCGTGCTCCACCGCGTGCTCCAGGCCCGCGCCGTTGTCCGCACCGCCGTCCGTACCGCCGCCCGCCCCGCCCCCGCCGCCCGGCCCAGGCCCGGCCCCCGGTTCCGTTCCGGTCCGCCTCCGGCCCGGCTCCCGGGCGGATCCCTCCATCCGGTCCGCGGGCAGGTCCGGCGTCCCCGGACGCGGCGGCGGCCGGTTTGGCGACCGCGGGGCGGAGCCACCGAGCGGTCACGGAAAGGAACGGGTGCCAATGCGCGACAACCCACTGCGCGAAGACCCGAGGAGCCGGCCGGCGGCCCGGGCGGCCCGGCTGGCCGGGGCCCTGACGGCGGCCACCGGGCACCACTGGCCCGTAGTCCCCGGTGCCGTCCTGCTCACCGGCGGACACTGCTCCTGCGGCGAGCGGGACTGCCCGGTCCCGGGCGCCCACCCGCACGACCCGCCGCTGCTCGCGGCCACCACCGACGCCCGGATGGTGCGCTGGTGGTGGGAACGGCGCTACCCGGACGCCCCGGTGCTGGTCGCGACCGGCCGGGCGGTCTGCGCGGTCAGCCTGCCGGCGACGGCCGGCGCCCGCGCGCTCGCCTATCTGGCCGCCCTGCGGCTGCGGCTCGGCCCGGTGCTGGCGATGCCGGACCGCTACGCCATGCTGGTCGCCCCCTGGTCGCTCGACGCGCTCGGCGAGATGCTCGTCCAACTCCCCTGGGTGCCCGGATCGTTGCGCTACCACGGGGCCGGCGGCTTCCTGCCGCTGCCGCCCGGCGGCGGGGACGGCGACCGGGTGCGCTGGGTGCTGCCGCCGCGTCAGGGTGCCGACGGCGGCGTCTGGCTCCCGCAGGTCGAGCCGTTGCTGGGCGAGTTGGTGGCGGCGGCGGTCCAGCTGGACAGCGGCCGCTCGGCGTACTGACGTGCCGTCGCCGGCCTACTGATCGGGCACGGCCGACCGGTCCCGGCACGGGATGTCCGGAAAACAAAAGATCCGGCCGCTGGCGACGGGGGATGCACCAGCGACCGGACTCTTTAGACAGTAACAAGGATCCGCGCCCGCGCCAATTTCCAAGACGCCCTCGCAGCCCGGAAATTGCGGGTCACGGGCGCCAATGTGACGCGTATCACGTTCGATCCGCCGGATGTGCCCGGCGTTCCGTCCCGCCTTTAGTTCAGGGTGACCTGACGGTTCACCAGGTTCGCGCGGGCCCGCCGCTCGTCGGCGGTGAGCGGGGCCGGGTCGGCGAGCGTCGCGGCGAGCCGCTCGGCGAACTCCGCGGCCGGCTTCTCGCAGTCGGCCGCGGTCATCCCGAGCGGCAGGTCCCAGACCGGGACGGTCAGGCCGTGCGCCCGGAACGAGCCGACCAGACGGGTGTCGGGGCCGATCGCGGACTGCTCGGCGGCGGTCAGCCGGGCCAGCGCGTCCAGCAGCCGCTCCTCCGGCACCGTCATCACCCAGCGCAGGTGGTTCTTCTCCGGGGTGCCGCACCAGTAGGCCGAGTCGACGCCGGCGAGCTTCTCGGTGGGGATCGCCGAGGCGTTGGCGCGCTCCAGCGAGGCGGCCACCTCGCCGGTCGCGGTCTCGGCGTCCTCCAGCCAGAACTCGAAGCCGGTGTGCACGGCCGGCTCGAAGGCGGAGGTGGTGTCCAGCAGGTCCTGCAGCCGACGGCCGCCCGGTACGGTCCGGCGGGCCGGCACCGGGGTGCCGGGCTCGGTGGCCAGCGCCAGCTCCAGGGCGTCCGCGAGGTCGCGGCTGAGGTCGCCGGAGGACGACTGGGTCTGCAGGCCCAGCAGGATCGAGCCGTCCTGGCGGCGCAGCGCGGGCCAGGCCAGCGGCAGCACGGTGGCCAGGGTGACGGACGGCACCTCGCCGGCGGCGGTCTCGGCCACCCCGGCGGCCAGCGTCAGCGGCACGGTGGCGGCGGGCACCAGCTCGCGCAGTGCCACCCAGTCGGCCTCGCCCGGCAGGCCCTCGAACGGGCGGTGCACCAGCTCCTGGACGGCGTGCGAGGCCTCGCGGCCGTGGCAGGCCTTGTAGCGGCGGCCCGAGCCGCAGGGGCAGTTGTCGCGGGCCCCGACCACGGGGATCTCGCCCGTGGCGACGGGGGTGGACTGGCTGCGCTGCGGCGCCTTCTTGGCGGCCTTCTTGCCCATGGTGCGGCTCTCCCGGGAACGGTGGTGTTGTGCTCCCGGCAGCCTACTGACGTTCCTCCGGCGCGTGGGCGTGCGCCGGGGCGGGGGGCGGGGGCGGGCCCGCCGTGCCCGCTGCCCGGGCGCGCCGCGGGTGCCCTGCCCGCCGTCCTGCCGCCGTGCCGTCCTGCCGCGCTGTTCGCCGCGCTGTTCGGTCGTCGTGGTCGGTCGCGCTGTTCGGTCGTGGTGGTCGTCAGCCGCCGGTGCGCCGGGCGTGCCGGGCGCGGGCCGGCAGGGCCGCCCACACGGTCACCTCGCCGGGGGCGTCGCGCACGCCCCAGTCGCTGGCGAGCTGGTCCACGATGCTCAGCCCGCGGCCGCCGTGCGAGGTCAGCGAGGGGCTGGACGGCGACGGCCGGGTCTGCGCCCCGCCGTCCGTGACCTCCAGGGTGAGCACGCCGTCGGCGTGCATCTGCCAGCGGACCAGGACGCCGCCGGCGTCCTCGCCGGCCTCGCCCGGCGCGGTGACCGGCCCGCCGGTCCGGGACCGCCCGCCGACCAGCAGCGGTCCGACGACCTCGGCGCGGGCGCCCCGGCCGAGTGCGGGCAGTGGCCCGAGCGGACGGGCGTAACGACAAGCGTTGCTCAATAGTTCGGAAAGGATCAGAACAGCATCATCAATGACCGGTTCCGGTATCTCGCGGTCTCCCAGATCTCGACGCAGTCGGCGCCGTGCGACCCCGACACTCGCTGGGCCGTGCGGCACTGCCATGGTCGATGAAGTCGGCACTTCACGCGCCACCATCAACGCCACCCCCGGACCTCCTTCAGCGTATGCCGAGGGATGGATGCCCCTTGGCAATACGTCGGAAACGACCGCGCGGCGATCCCGCGCGGACATTTCAGGCCCGTCCACCGTCGGTGCGCGACAGGTGATTCGGTGCTCACCCTCCGTCGTGAAACTGTATGAATTGCGACAGAAATCGTTGCCGAAAGGTTTGAGTCCCTACCAAGGTGGTCAACGGCTGGTGGTGGTTGAACGGTTCACCACAGCGGTACCACGAATCACGCCATTACCACCGGGCTCAGCGGCCGAGCTGGGCCAGGACCTCGGCCGGGCGGTTGGTGATGATCGCCGACACCCCGAGCTCCAGGCAGAGCTCGACGTCGGCCGGCTCGTCCACGGTCCACACGTGCACCTGGTGGCCCAGCTCGCGCAGCCTGGTCACCAGCCCCGGCCGGGCCCGCACCAGTTCGATGCCGGGACCGGCGATCCGCGCCCCGCCCGGCAGCGGCGCGCCCGGGCGCAGCCGTCCGCGCAGCACCAGGCCGCGCTCGAACAGGAACACCCGGGGGTACTGCGGCGCGGCGGCGGCCACCCGGGCCAGCGCGACGGAGGAGAAGCTCATGATCCGGGCGTTGACGCCGTGGCCCCCGGCGGCCGCCGCACCTCCGCCGGCGCCGCTCCCGCCGCCGATCCCGAACCGCTCCAGCACCCGCAGCAGCTCGGACTCCACCCGGCCGCGGAAGCGCACCGGGTGCTTGGTCTCGATCGCGAGGTCCACCGGGCGCCCGCAGTCCACGACCAGCTCCAGCAGGCTCTCCAGCCGCAGCACCCCGCGCAGCTCCGGGTCCTCGCTCGGCCGGCCGGTCTTCCAGGCCCCGAAGTCGTGCGCCTCCAGCTCCGCCAGCGTCATCGCGGAGACCGTGCCCCGGCCGTCCGAGACCCGCCCGATCCGCCGGTCGTGCACGCAGACCAGCTGCCCGTCGGCGGTCACCCGCACATCGCACTCCAGGGCGTCCGCCCCCTCGGCGAGCGCCCGGCGGTAGGCGGCGAGGGTGTGCTCGGGCAGGGCGAACGAGGAACCGCGGTGGGCGATCACCTGGACGGGCGGCGCGGTGCGGGCCGTCGCGGGCGAGACATCGGGGCTGGTCACGCCCTACACGATAGGACGCGGACATGACGCGGAGGCGAAGACGGCCCCAACCCGAGGGGCCGTCTTCGCCTCCGCGTCCGGGGCCGGGCGGGCGTCAGCGCGCGGCGGCGGCCCGGTCCCGGGTGAGCGGGGTGAGCGCCCAGGTGGCCAGGGCCGGCACCAGGAAGCCGAACAGCGAGGCCGAGGTCCACTCCTGCGGGGTGAAGTGCACCGCCTCCTGCGCGGAGGTCCAGAGGTCCGTCCACCAGCCGGCCACCGCGGTCGGCGCGATCAGCTGGTAGGTGGCGAAGCCCAGCGCCCACGGCAGCAGCATCAGCCAGCGGGACGGCGCGTCGGCGGAGAGGTTCCAGCCGCGCCGCCCGGCACCGAGGAAGTAGTCGACCGCGAGCACCGCGAACATCGGCACGAAGACCGAGCCGATCAGGCCCAGGAAGGCGTAGTAGGACTCGGTGAACTCGGTGATCTGCAGCGCGAGCACGGTGATCAGCGCACCGGTGCCGCCCGTCAGCACCCGGCGGTCGACCTTCGGCAGCAGGTTGTGGATCGACATCGCGGTCGAGTAGACGTTGGCGAAGGACTGGTCGGTCTCGCGCAGCACCAGCACCAGCAGGAACAGCCAGCCGGCCCAGACGCCGAGGAACGAGTCGAAGATCCGCTCCGGGTCGCCGTCCGCCTGGAGCAGCGCCATCAGCCCGAGCACGTAGCACCAGACCTGCGCGATCGTGTAGCCGGAGAAGCTGCCCCAGAACGCCGCGCGCGGGGTGCGCGAGTGCCGGGTGTAGTCGGCGGCGAGCGGCACGAAGGAGATCGACACCGCGATCATCGCGTCGGTCGCCGGCAGGAAGCCGTGCCAGTTGCCCGCGCCCGGGTCCGGGACGCCGTGCCGACCGAGCTGGACGGTGAAGTAGACCATCGCGACCGCCACTGCCGCGGCGACGAAGCGGCGCAGCACCGCGATCGCGCCGAGCGGCCAGATGGTCAGCGCGGTGGTCAGCGCACCGGCCAGCACGACGAAGACCCAGCGGTAGCCCTCGGTGCCGACCACGGTCTGCGCGCCGAGCGCGATCGTCAGCAGCTCGTAGACGCCCCAGCCGACGCACTGGACGATGTTGAGCACCGTCGGCACGTAGGACAGCCGGGTGCCGAACAGCCCGCGCAGGTTCGCCATGGCGGGCGCACCGGTCCGGGCGCCGATCAGCGCGGCCACGCCGAGCATCGCGGTGCCGACCACGGTGCCGGCCACGATCGCGGTCACGGCGGCGGCCAGCGACAGTTCGCTGCCCTTGGCGCCGAGCACGGTCGCGGCGGTGGTGAAGCCGATCAGCGAGACGCCGAGGTTCATCCAGAGCGCGAAGTGGTCGCGGAAGCGCAGCGTGCGGGGCGGCTCGGTGTCCAGCACCAGCGGTGCCTCGGTGCGGCCCGCGGGCTCCAGGACGGCGGTGGCCGCGCCGTGGGAACCGGCGGCGGTGCCCGCGGCGTCCTGCCGAGGGGGGACGCCCGGGGACGAGGGCGCGCCGGAGGACGAGGATGGCGAAGCAGGCGGCATGGCCGATTTCTCCCTACGCCGGCATTACCCGGACAGGTTCCGGCGGTCTGCGCCCCCTCGACGGCCGTCCACGGGACTCCGTGGCGTACGGTCGACCGGCGCACTCTCAGCCTGGTGGGTCCAAGCTCCCGCGTGTCAGTTCGGAGCGACAGGCTAGTCGGCGACGGGGAGAACGCCAAGGCGGGAGGGGTCGCGCACGGCGCTGCGGCGGTCGTCGGGCCCGGCTAAGGATTCTTATGAGTTCTTCAGAAGGGTCCTTACGGCAATCGAATCGGGTGTGCGAAAAACTATGGTTGTTGGTCCTGTCAGCTATGGAGGTCGTCCGTGAGCACCGAGCGCGAGGTTGGGCCCACCGGGTCGCAGGGGGAGCAGCCCTCCGGCGGCCAGGGGGCGGTGGGTTCCGCTTCTGACGGTCCGGCGCAGCAGCCTGCGGCCGACCGGCCGTCCTCCGCCCAGCCGGCCGCCGAGGCGGGCTCCGGCGGGTTCACCCCCACGCTGGCGTTCAGCAAGGTCGCCGCCCCGGAGCCGGCCGCCGCCCCGGCGCCCGCCCCGGCCGCCGAGACCGGGTACCTCGACGCCCCGCCGCCGGTCCTGCCGCCCGCCGCGCCCGCGGCCCCGGTCGCCCCGGCGGCGCCCGTCGCCGCCCCGCACGGCGGCAACCCGTACGCGACCCCGGCCCCGGGTACGCCGGTTCCCCCGGCGCTCGCCGCGCACGACCCCTTCGCCGCGCACGACCCGTTCGCCGCGCCCGGCGCCCCGCAGGGCCCGGGTGCCACCGGCCGGCACCACCACCCGTTCGGCGCCGGGCAGCCGCTCGGCGGCTGGGGCGCCCCGCACGACATCACCCCCGGCGCGCCCGGGGGCCCCGGTGGTCCCGGCGGCCCGCTCGGCTACCCGGGCGAGTACCCCGGCGCGCCGGTCCCCGGCGGCCCGCGCAAGAAGCGCGGCGGTCTGATCGCCCTGGTCACGGCCGTCGCCCTGGTGGCCGGCGTGGCCGGCGGCGCGGTCGGCGTGGCCATCGCCGACCGCGACGACAGGACCGTCAGCGCCAAGGCCGGCCGAACCTCCACCACGGTCCAGGCCAACAACTCCCAGAAGAACGAGGCCGCCCCGGGTTCGGTCGCCGGCATCGCGCAGAAGGCGCTGCCCAGCGTCGTCACCATCAAGGCCCAGGGCAACGGCGAGTCCGGCACCGGCACCGGCTTCGTCTTCGACACCGAGGGCCACATCCTCACCAACAACCACGTGGTCGCGCCCGCCGCCTCCAGCGGCGGCAAACTGACCGTCAAGTTCGCCGACGGGTCCTCCTACCCGGCCTCCGTGCTGGGCCGCGCCGAGGGCTACGACGTCGCCGTCATCAGGCTCGACAACCCGCCCAAGGACAAGCTGACGCCGCTGCCGCTGGCCGACTCCGACAAGGTGAACGTCGGCGACTCCACCATCGCCATCGGCGCGCCGTACGGCCTGGAGTCCACCGTCACCACCGGCATCATCAGCGCCAAGGACCGCCCGGTCGCCTCCGGCGACGAGACCGGCGCGCAGTCCTCGTACATGAACGCCCTGCAGACCGACGCCTCCATCAACCCCGGCAACTCCGGCGGCCCGCTGCTCGACTCCGGCGGCGGCGTGATCGGCATCAACTCGGCGATCCAGTCCAACGCCTCCAGCAACGGCCGGGCCGGCTCCATCGGCCTCGGCTTCGCGATCCCGATCAACCAGGCCAAGTGGGTCGCCGACACCCTGATCAAGACCGGCAAGCCGGTCTACGCCAAGCTCGACGTCCTGCGCAACGACGACTACAAGGGCGACGGCGCGCAGATCCAGACCCGCGACATCCAGGGCCAGCCGGCCGTCACCCCCGGCGGCGCCGCCGACAAGGCCGGCCTCAAGCCCGGCGACGTCATCACCAAGCTCGGCGGCAGCCCGATCGAGAACGGCCCGGCCCTGGTCAGCAAGATCTGGACGCACAAGCCCGGCGAGACCGTCGACGTCGAGTACACCCGCAACGGCCAGACCGCCACCACCAAGGTCACCCTCAGCGAGCGCGTCGGAGACAACTGACCCCCACCCCGCCCCGGAAACCCGGTGCACCGAACCCCGCCGGACCCGTTAGGCTGACCTCCGCCTGGAGAGCTGCCCGAGCGGCCTAAGGGAACAGTCTTGAAAACTGTCGTGCGGTGACCCCGTACCGTGGGTTCGAATCCCACGCTCTCCGCCGGTAGGAGAAGAACCACCTGCTCAAGGCGGGTGCCGACTGAGGTCGGCACCCGCCTTCGTGCTGTTCGGGGTGGGGTGGGGAGGGGGTCGTATTCACCTGAACGGGGGGTTTGGGGCGGGTGTGTCCGCGTGTGGGGGTGTGGGGTCCGTCTATCCGGGCGTAAGGGGCGAACTGCCCTGGGCCTGGCGAGGAGAGACGGATGGCCTGGTACCCCGGTGCGGAGAAGATGGAGCTCCAGCCCGAGTCGGACGAACAGCCGGCGATCACGCCGACGCAGGTGATCTTCCACAGTGTGGCGGCGCCGTGGACGCCGCGGCGGATGTACGAGTACTGGAGGGACTCCACCAATCTGGAGTCCCACTTCGGGGTCGGGTACGACGGCTCCGTGGGGCAGTTCATCGGTACCGAGACCCGGGCCGACGCCAACATGCACGCCAACCGCAGGGCGGACGGAACCGGTGCGGTGAGCGTGGAGACGGCCAGTGACGACCGGAGCACCGATCCGTGGACGAACGCGCAGGTCAACGCGCTCGTCGCGCTCGGGGTGTGGCTGCACCGGCGGCACGGCATTCCGCTGCGGATCTGCCCGGCGTGGGACGGGCCCGGCTTCGGGGTGCACCGGATGTTCCCCGAGTGGTCGAACGGCGGGACGGCCTGCCCGGGGGACGTCCGCGTCCGGCAGTTCCGCGAGGTCGTGATGCCCGGCATCGTCGCGGTGGCCGGCGGGGCGCCGCTGCCCCCGCCGCAGGGCGGGTCCGGGCCCGCCCGCTACCGGGTGACCGTCAACGGCCTGGAGTACGGCTACGGCGCGCACGGGCCGCAGGTCAGGGAGGTCGGCGAGGCGCTGGTCCGGCAGGGCTTCGGCCGGCACTACCGGTCCGGGCCCGACGAGGACTGGCGGGACGCCGACACCCTCAACTACCAGGACTTCCAGCACGCCCTGGGGTACTCGGGACCGGACGCCGACGGCGTGCCGGGCGAGGACTCGCTGCGCCGGCTGCTGGGCCGGCTGCCCTCGCCGCGGCGGGTCTCGCTCGCCCACGTGGTCGCGGCGGCACGCACCGACCCGGGGGCCGAGCAGGGCCACCAGACCCACGGCGGCGAGGTGCGGATCGTCGAACAGGCCCTGGCGGACGAGGGGTTCCTGGAGCAGCGCTGGGTGGACGGCTCGCTCGGCACCCGCTCCGTGCAGGCGTACGCCGCCTTCCAGCGCAGCCTCGGCTACTCCGGCGAGGACGCCAACGGCATCCCCGGCCAGCGCAGCCTCCAGGTGCTGGGGCAGCGGAGGGGGTTCGACGTGACGGACTGACGTGACGGACGGGGGTGGCGAAGCCGGTGCTTGACCGTGACACCGTGTGAGGGTCTGCACTGGAGGAACCATGTTGAACATCGGAGACTTCGCCAAGCACGGCCGGGTGTCGGTCCGGATGCTGCGCCACTACGACGCCCTCGGGCTGCTCCGGCCGGCCCGGGTCGACCCGGCCAGCGGCTACCGCTGCTACGAGGCGGCCCAACTGGCCCGGCTCAACCGGGTCATCGCCCTCAAGGACCTCGGCTTCACGCTGCACCAGGTGCGGGCCGTCCTGGACGAGGAGGTGGACACGGCCGAGCTGCGCGGGATGCTGCGGCTGCGGCGGGCCGAGCTCGCCGCGGCCATGGCCGCGGACGCCGAACGGCTGGCCCGGGTGGAGGCGAGGCTCCGGACGATCGAGAGCGAGGGGACCATGTCCACGCACGATGTCGTGGTGAAGCGGGTGCCTGCGGTGCGGGTGGCCGAGCTGACCGGGGTCGCGGCGGGCTACGAGCCGCAGGACATCGGGCCGGTGATCGGCCCGCTGTTCGACGAGCTCTGCGGCCGGCTGGCGGCGGCCGGCATCGGCCACGCCGGGCCGTCCGTCGCCCGCTACGAGGACACCGGGGACGGCGACGGCTCGGTGCTGATCCGGGTGGCCGTGCCGATCCCCGCCACGGTCGACCCGGCCGGGGAGCACGGCTTCGCGGTGGTCGACCTGCCGGCCGTCGAGGAGGCGGCGACCGTGGTGCACCGCGGCTCGATGGACGCCTCCCTGGGCGCCACCCAGGCACTGGCGCGCTTCATCGACGAGAACGGCTACCGCTCGACGGGGTACGCCCGCGAGCTCTACCTGGAGTGCCCGGAGGAGGAGGCGGACTGGGTGACGGAGTTCCAGGAGCCGGTGGTCCGCGGGTAGTCGCAGGGGCCGCCCGCGCCGGAGCGGCGTACTTGCCGGGTGGACGGGCGGCGGGCAGAGTGCGAGGGCGGGCGGCGTGAGCGGAGGCGGCGATGAGTGATCTGACGGACCGGCTGGCGGAGGGCCTCCCGCCCGGCGCCCTGGCGGTGGATCCGGACGTGACCGCCGCCTACCGGCACGACATGGCGGGCTTCTGCCCGGCCGGCACGCCCGCGGTGGTGGTCTTCCCGGAGACCGTCGAGCAGGTGCGGCACGTCATGCGGACCGCCACCGCGCTGCGCGTGCCGGTGGTCCCGCAGGGCGCCAGGACCGGGCTGTCCGGCGCGGCCAACGCCGTCGACGGCTGCATCGTGCTGTCGATGGTGAAGATGAACCGGATCCTGGAAATCGACCCGGTGAACCGGATCGCGGTGGTCGAGCCGGGCGTGGTCAACGCCGAGCTCTCCCGGGCCGCCGCCGCCTCGGGGCTCGCCTACCCGCCCGACCCGTCGAGCTGGGAGTCCTGCACGATCGGCGGCAACATCGGCACCGGCGCGGGCGGCCTGTGCTGCGTCAAGTACGGGGTGACCGGCGAGTACGTGCTCGGCCTGGACGTGGTGCTGGCCGACGGCCGGCTGCTGTCCACCGGCCGCCGGACGGCCAAGGGGGTCGCCGGCTACGACCTGACCCGGCTGCTGGTGGGCTCCGAGGGCACCCTGGGCGTGGTGGTCCGCGCGGTGCTGGCACTGCGTCCGGCGCCCGCGCCGCAGCTGGCGCTGGCGGCGGAGTTCCCGAGTGCGGCCGCGGCCGGCGCGGCGGTCTGCGAGGTGATGGCGCGCGGCTTCACCCCGTCGCTGATGGAGCTGATGGACGCGGTGAGCGTGCGCGCGGTCAACGACCTGGGGCGGATGGGGCTGCCGGAGTCCACCCGGGCGCTGCTGCTGGTCGCCTTCGACGGCCCGGACCGGGCGGCCGAGCTGGCCGCGGTCGGCGAACTGTGCCGGGCGGCCGGGGCGACCGAGGTGGTGCCCGCCGAGGACCAGGCCGAGTCCGAGCTGCTGCTGGAGGCGCGCCGTCAGGCGCTGCCCGCGCTGGACCGGCTGGGTACCACGATGATCGACGACGTGGCGGTGCCGCGCTCGCGGCTGGCCGAGATGCTGGACGGCGTCGCGGCGATCGCCGAGCGGAACGGGCTGACCATCGGGGTGGTGAGCCACGCGGGCGACGGCAACACCCATCCGATCGTCATCTTCGACGCGGCGGACGCCGAGCAGTCGGCCCGGGCGCAGCGCTCCTTCGACGAGATCATGGCGCTGGGGCTGGAGCTGGGCGGCACGATCACCGGTGAGCACGGGGTGGGGCTGCTCAAGCGCGAGTGGCTGGCGAAGGAGCTCGGACCGGTGGCGATGGACCTCCAGCGGCAGCTGAAGGCGGTCTTCGACCCGCTGGGCATCCTCAATCCCGGCAAGGCCGTCTGACCCCCGCACCGCCGCACCCCCCCCGCACCGCCGCACCGCCGCACCGCCGGCCCCCGGGCCTTCGTACAGGCCGGCGGAAAGCGCCCTGAATTGTCGACACGGTCATGCGACCGCACCGATAAGGGGGCGTGTTTTCTGCCGTCGCGCGCCCTCGTGGTGCGCCGGGTTGTCCGCACGCCCTTCCCGCGCCGTTTCGGGCGCACTGACCGTGGCCCGCCGGTTCGACTGCGCCGCAGGTGGAAGGGGGTGCGAAGGGCGCGTATTCGGTGCCGGCGGCAGTTATGCGCCGGGTGGCCGAATATCACGCTAAAGGGCGAAAAGGGGGCTGTGAGGTGGTGCTTTGTCGATTTGTTGCGGAAGTCTGTCTCCCGGCGTCGCAGCCCGCAGGTGTTCGTCTGGCCGGCGAACTCCGCGCATCCTGCATGATTACCGCTTCTTGGAGGCTCTCATGGCTCGCACCCGAACACGCAGGGCGGCCGGCCTACTGCTGGCGGCCCCGCTCGCGGCCGGTCTGCTGATCGCCGGTGCCGGCTCCGCCGCCGCCGACGACGGCGCGTTCGCCAACGACGGGTCCACCAGCGGCGTGGTGTCGAACGTCGGCACGGGCAACGTCTTCGGCTCGGTCGACGGCAACCACGTCTCCACCCAGCAGACGGCCACCGGGGCCGGGGCATCGAACCAGGCCAACACCCTCGGGGTGAAGGACAACGCGGGCAGCGTCCTGGCCAACCAGTCCAACCAGAACTACGGCATCGTCCTCGCACCGGTCTTCTCCTGAGCGCCGCCCGGGTGCCGCGGACGGCGGGGGCGCCGTCGGCGGACGACCGGGAGCGGTCAGGGCGGGTGGAACGGGCAGGACTCACACGACGGACGGCGTCGGCCGACCGGAGGACCGACCGGAGGACCGGCGAAGGACCGACCGGAAGACCGGCGAAGGACCGGCGGAGGACCGAGCGGATCGGAAGGACCGCACAGGACGCGCAGCACAACCGGGCAGCGGAAAGGGTCACCGCACCGGTCCCGTGGGCGGCACCGTACACCGGTGCCGCCCACGGGCGCGTCCGGGCCCGCGACAGGTCCAGTCCAGGGCCCGCGCCCGGCGCCGTCACCGCACGGCGGTACGGTTGCGCTCCGACAGCGCACCCCGCGCCCGGCCCGCCTTCCGGCGACCGGCCCGCCGCGGGCTGCGGCCGCGGCAACCGGAAGGAAGGGCGCGCGATGGCAGCGGAGGAGGAGGGCCTGACCGGCCCCGGCGAGACCAGGCCCGCGGCGGGCCCCGGGCCCGGCGGGGAGCCGGCTCCGGCCGCGCCCCGGTCCGTGCCCGAGCTGATGCTCGGCCGCCCGCCGATGGCCCGCCCGCTGCCGACCTTCGACACCGAGGCGGCCCCGGCCGAACCCGGTCCGCTCTTCGTGGACTGGCTCGCCACCGCCCTGCACGCCGGCGTGCCGGACCCGCAGGTGTTCACCCTCTCCACGGTCGACGCCGACGGCATGCCGGACGCCCGCGTCCTGGTGCTGCGCGACGTGGACGCCGCCGGGACCGGCTGGGTCTTCTCGGCCGCCGCCGACAGCCCCAAGGGCCGCCAGCTCGCCGACCACCCGGCCGCCGCGCTCACCGTCTACTGGCCGCAGCTCGGCCGCCAGGTGCGGGTGCGCGGCACCGTCGAGCGGGCCGCCGACCAGGTGGCCGGGGCCGAGTTCGCCACCCGCTCCCCGGCCGCCCGGATCGGCGCGCTGGTCGGGCGGCAGAGCGAGCCGCTGGCCTCGCCGGCCGAGTACGAGGAGGCGGTGGCGGTGGCCCGCCGCCGGCTGGAGGCCACCCCGGACGCGGTCGCGGCCGGGCACGCCGTCTACACGCTCTGGGCGCACGAGGTGGAGTTCTGGCAGGGGGACGCGGAGCGCCACCACGTCCGGCTGCGCTACACCCGGACCGGTCCGGTCCGCACCCCGGAGTGGTCGCGCACCCTCCTCTGGCCCTGATGCGGCGGGGGCGCGCACCAATTCGATGCGCGCCCCCGGCCACCACCGGGCGGTGCCTCAGCGCCGCCCGGTCAGCGTCGCCCCGACGCTCGCCGCCACCACGCAGCCGATGCCCGCCAGCTGCACGGCGCCCAGCAGCTGACCCAGCACCACCAGGCCGACCAGCGCGCTGACCGCCGGCTCCAGGCTGACCAGCACGCTGAACACCCGCTGCGGCATCCGCCGCAGCGCCGTCATCTCCAGCGCGTACGGGATCACCGGCAGCAGCAGCGACACCCCGGCCACCGCCAGCAGCAGCATCAGCGGCGACGCACCGGGCTCGGTCAGCCCGTGCCAGGCCTGGCCGAGGCCGAACGGCGCCACCGCCAGCGCGCCGACCGTCATCGACACGGCCAGCCCCTGGAAGCCCTGGAACGCCGCCCCGACCTTGTCCGTGAACAGGATGTACGCGGCGTAGCAGGCGGCCGCCCCGAAGGCGTACAGCAGGCCGACCGGGTCCAGCCCGCCGCCCTCCCCGCCCTCGCCGAGCAGCGTGAGCAGCGCCACGCCGCCGGCCGCGAGCAGCGCCCACAGCAGGTGGCTGGCGCGGCGGGCGAAGACCAGGGCCACCGCGAGCGGGCCGAGGAACTCGATGGTGGCGGCGGTGCCCATCGGCAGCCGGTCGATCGCCCCGGCGAACAGCAGCGTCATGCCGGCCGAGGCCATGCCGAGCAGGGCGGCGGCGGCCAGGTCGCGCGGCCGGCGCCCGCGCAGCCTCGGCCGGGTGACGGCCAGCAGGATGACCGCCGCGAAGCCCAGCCGCAGGAAGGTGGTGCCGCTCACCCCGAGCGGCCCGAAGAGCGGCTTGGAGAACGCGATCCCGGTCTGCACCAGGAACATCGCCGTAACACAGAGAAGCGGCGCCGGAATGCTTCCCGGGCGCCGCAGAAGGCCGGTGAGCCGTCGGCCGGCTCTCGCGTCCGGTGGCAGCCCCTCGCCGGGCGCCCCGCCTCGTCGCCAGCTGCCCCGCTCGCCGGCGGGCTCGCCCTTGGGGGCGGGCGGCATGGCAAGCGCCTCGGCGACGGCGGCTGCCGACGTCGGGACGGAGGTTTCGCTGGGATGGGAGCTGGGCATAACGGCGAGTTTGCCGTAAGGAGCCACTAGGCAGCAAGCTCGTTACAAGAATCGGGACGGATGCGGACGGGTGCGTCCGAAAGGGTGAGCTCCGACGGCGCGCCCGGCGCGTCGACCGCGCCCGCCCGACGGTCCGTCAGTATCAAGGCGGCGTGCGCCATCTCCGCCGCGCGGCCCTCGCCGCCGCCTCCCTCGTCCTCCTGCCGGCCGCCGGCGGCCCGGGGGTGGGCGCCGACGCCGCTCCGGCCGCCGCCGCCGTCCCCCGCATCCGGGCCGCCGTGCTGCCCGACCGGCTCGGGCCGCCCGCCGTCCGCGCCCGCGACAGCTACACCGGCGCGGCCTTCGACGCCTGCACCGCGCCCCCGCTGGAGACCCTGCGGGCCTGGCGCGACGCCTCGCCGTACGGGGCGCTCGGCATCTACACCAGCGGCGGCCAGCGCGGCTGCGCACAGCCCAGGCTCACCGCCGACTGGGTGCGCGAGGCCCGGGGGATGGGGTGGCGGTTCCTGCCGGTGCACGTCGGCCTCCAGGCGCCGTGCAGCGAACTGAGCCGCAAGCCCAAGCGGATCGACCCCGCGCGGGCCACCCGGCAGGGGCGCGAGGAGGCGGCCGAGGCGGTCGCCGGGCTGCGGGCGGTCGGGTTCGGCCACGGCAGCCCGGTCTTCCTGGACATCGAGGCCTACCCGCTGCGCGACCGCGCCTGCGGCCAGGCCGTCGTCGACTTCACCGTCGGCTGGACCCAGGCGCTGCACGCGGCCGGCTACCGATCGGGCTTCTACTCCAGCCTGGACTCCGGCATCGCCGACCTCGCCGCCGCCGCCAGGGCCGGCAGTTCGCCGCTGCCCGACGTCCTCTGGTACGCCCGCTGGGACGACCGTGCCGACACCGCCGGGGGCGGGCCGCTCACCGCGGAACTCTGGTCCCGGCACCAGCGCGTCCACCAGTACCGCGGCAACGTCGAGGAGACCTACGGCGGGGCGACGCTCACCGTCGACCGCAACCAGGTCGACGCCCCGCTCGCCCGCTGACGGCCCCGCCGGCGCCGCGGCGGCCGGTCACTCCCGCGGCGCGAGCCCCAGCCAGCCCCGGCCCTGGCAGTAGCGGCAGGTCTCCGGGACGTACCCGGTGCCGGTGCGCCCGGCCCGCAGGCCCTTGCGCGCCTGGGTCCGCACCCCGCCGGAGCAACACGGGCAGGGCACCCGGAACCCGGCCAGACCCCGCCCCACCCGCCGTTCGCCGCGTCCGTCGCCCATGGCCCCAGTATCCCGGCCGGCGGCGCCCGCGCCCGGGCGACCCCCGCCCGACCGGGGGGAACGTGGCCGGGTCGTGATCGGGGCAACGCGGTCAGGATGCTGACATCGGGGACCCGGCGCGGCAGAATCGGGCCCTACTGCCCGTATTACCGCCCAGTAGCCGGCATCCGGCCGGGCCGGGGCAGGAGCCGCAGTGCCGCCCAGGTCGAGGAGGACCCGTGTTCAGCACGATGCAGGACGTACCGCTCACCGTCGCCCGGATCCTTGAGCACGGGTCCACGATCCACGGCAGGTCGACGGTCACCACCTGGGACGGCACCGGCCCGGTGGTCCGGACGTACGCCGAGGTCGGCGCCCGCGCGGCGCGGCTCGCCTGGGCCCTGCGCGACGAACTCGGCGTGAGCGCGGACGACCGCGTCGCCACCCTGATGTGGAACAACGCCGAGCACCTGGAGGCCTACCTCGCGGTACCGGCGATGGGCGCGGTGCTGCACACCCTCAACCTGCGGCTCCCGGCGAACCAGCTGTCGTTCATCGTCAACCACGCCGCCGACCGCGTGATCATCGTCAACGGCACCGTCCTCCCGCTGCTGGCGGCGGTCCTCCCCGAGCTCGCCCCGACCCTCAGGCACATCGTGGTCAGCGGCCCCGGCGACCGGTCGGTGCTGGCCGGCTTCACGGGCGGCGTGCACGACTACGAGGAGCTGATCGCGGACCGGCCGACCGCCTACCCCTGGCGCTCCGACATCGACGAGCGCCAGGCCGCCGTGCTCTGTTACACCTCCGGCACCACCGGCGACCCCAAGGGCGTGCTCTACAGCCACCGCTCGGTCTACCTGCACTGCCTCCAGGTCAACACCGGCGACAACTTCGCCTTCACCCCGCGCGACACCGCGCTGCCGGTCGTGCCGATGTTCCACGTCAACGCCTGGGGCATCCCGCACGCCGCCTTCATGTCCGGCGCGAGCCTGCTGATGCCGGACCGCTTCCTCCAGCCCAAGCCGATGGCCGAGATGATCGCCGCCGTGCGGCCGACCGTCAGCGCGGCCGTGCCCACGATCTGGAGCGGCCTGCTGGACGAGCTGGACGCCGGCGACTACGACACCTCCAGCCTGCGCATGGTGGTGATCGGCGGCTCGGCCTGCCCGCCGTCGCTGATGAAGGGCTACGAGGAGCGCCACGGCATCCGCGTCATCCACGCCTGGGGCATGACCGAGACCTCGCCGCTCGGCTCCTTCGCCCAGCCGCCGGGCGGCCTGACCCCGGAGGAGGAGTGGCCGTACCGGGTCACCCAGGGCATCTTCCCGGCCTCCGTCGAGGCCAGGCTGATCGGCCCCGGCGGCGAGCGGATGCCGCACGACGGGGTGTCGGCGGGCGAGCTGGAGGTGCGCGGCCCGTGGATCGCGGGGGCGTACTACGGGGGCGCGGGCCAGGACCCGCAGCGCCCGGACGACAAGTTCTCCGAGGACGGCTGGCTGCGCACCGGCGACGTCGGCACGATCACCGCGGACGGCTACCTGACCCTCACCGACCGGGCCAAGGACGTGATCAAGTCCGGCGGCGAGTGGATCTCCTCGGTGGACCTGGAGAACCACCTGATGGCGCACCCGGAGGTCGCCGAGGCCGCCGTGGTGGCCGTCCCGGACGAGAAGTGGGGCGAGCGCCCGCTGGCCACCGTCGTGCTGCGGCCGGGCGCCACCGCCGGACTGCCGGAGCTGCGGGCGTTCCTGGCCGGGCGGATAGCCTCCTGGCAGCTGCCGGAGCGCTGGGCGATCGTCGGGGCGGTGCCGAAGACCTCGGTCGGCAAGTTCGACAAGAAGGTGATCCGCGCCGACTACGCGGCGCAGCGGCTGGACGTCACGCGCCTCGGCAAGGAGTAGGGCGCGGGAGGACGCCGAGGGCCGGCCACCCCGGGAAGGGGCGGCCGGCCCTCGGCCTGTTCGCCTGTCAGCCCGCCGCGGCGACGCCCGCCTCGCCCATGGCGCCGATCCGCCCGAGCAGGTCGACGATCCGGGACTGCACGTCGTCGCTGGTCGAGCGCTCGGCGAGGAAGAGCACCGTCTCGCCGGTGCGCAGCCGGGGCAGCTCGCGCGGGTCGAGGTCCACCGAGGTGTAGACGACGAGCGGGGTGCGGTGCAGCCGGTCGTTGGCCCGCAGCCAGTCCAGCAGGCCGACCCGGCGGCGGCGGATCTGCAGCAGGTCCATCACCACCAGGTTGGGCTGCACACTGCTGGCCCGGGCGACCGCGTCGTTCTCGTCCGCCGCGTGCTCGACGTGCATGCCGCGCCGCTCCAGGCTGGCGATCAGCGCGGCGGCGATGTCCGGGTCGCCCTCGACCAGCAGGACGCGCGGGGCGTGGTTCTCGCCGTCGCGCGGGGCGAGGGCGCGCAGCAGGACGGCCGGGTCGGCGCCGTACGCGGCGTCCCGGGTGGCCTGTCCGAGGCCGGCGGTGACCACCACCGGGACCCTGCTGTTCAGCGCCGCCGTGCGCAGCGACTGCAGCGCGGTGCGGGTGATCGGGCCGGTCAGCGGGTCGACGAAGAGCGCGGCGGGGAACCCGGCGACCTGCGCGTCCACCTCCTCGCGGGAGCGGACGATCACCGGGCGGTAGCCGCGGTCCTGGAGCGCCTGCCGGGTGGCGGGGTCGGGCTCGGGCCAGACCAGCAGCCGACGCGGACCGCCGTCGGGGTCCGGGGCGGGGATCGAGGCGTGCTCGCCGACCTCGCCGCGGCCGCCCGGCAGGGCGATCGGCGCGTTGACCTGCGGGGCACCGGGGGCCCCGGGGGCGGGGGCGGGCGCGCCGGACCCGGCGGGCAGTTCGGCCATCGGACGCGGCGCGGGCCGGCCGTCGGCGGGCGGCACCGGCGCCACCGGGGTCACCGGCGTCACGCGCACGACGGCGCCGGGGGTCCCGGGCGCGCCGAGCGGACGCGGCGGGGCCAGCTCGCCCAGACCGCTGCCGACCGGACGCGGAGCGCCCTCGCCGGCGGGCGAACCGGGGGAGCCGGGCAGCGCCGGGGCGGCCGGCGGCAGCGCGGGCAGCGC
>NZ_JBHVER010000159.1:0-18917 GCF_042802195.1 Kitasatospora sp. NPDC057500
ACGCCCTACCGGGCGGTGCTCCGGGTGCTGCCTCAGGCGGCGTCGCCACCGCGGCGGCGGCGCAGCAGGAAGACCGCGGCTCCGCCGGCCACGACCAGCCCGCCGGCGACGGCGGCGATGACCGGGGTGGCGTCACTGCCACCGGTCTGGGCCAGGCCGCCGGTGGTGCCGGGGGCCGTGCTCGGCGGCACCGGCTGCGGGGTGGCGGTGGCGGTCGCACTGGCGGTGGGGGTGGCCGACGGGGTGGCGCTCGGGGTGGCCGGCTTCGTCGTGGTGGGGGCCGGGGCCGGGGTGGTCGGCGCCGGAGTGGTCGGCTTGGCGGTGGTCGGGGTGGCCGAGGGGCTCGGCGTGACCACGCTGGCGGTCTTGCAGTCCAGGATGCCCTTGAAGTTCTTGGAGAAGCCGTTCGGGCCGGTCACCGTGATGTCGTAGGCGGCGTCCTCGGCGACCGGGACGAGCACGGTCTCGATCTTGTTCGGCTGGACGGTGAGGTCCTTGCCCGGCTTCACCGAGACGGTGGCGGCCTCGTCGCCGCCGTTGGCGACGGAGACCTTGACGCCGTTGGCGACGCACTCGACGACCGCGGTGCTGTCGACCAGCGGGCCCTTGCCGGCCTGCCAGGCGGCCTTGACGGAGTCCTTGACGCCGAGCTTGGTCGAGCCGGCGAGGATCATGGTCTGGCTGTGCTTGGCCGGGGTGTAGCCCTTGCTGAGGAAGACGCGGCCGCTGGGCACGACGGTCTCGGCGGAGGCGTTGACGGTGGCCGCGCCGTCCGGGGTGCCCGCGGGCACGTCCAGGAACAGCTGGGTGTCCTTGGCGATCGGGCCGGCCAGGGTGGTGACGTCCTTGCCGTCCTTGTCGACCAGCTTGACCTTGTCGGCGGAGTCGCCGGCGACGGCGAGCTTCACCTCGTTGGCGCTGGAGTTGACGGTGAACGGGCCGAGCTTGTTGCCCGGCTTGCCGGACACCGAGTCCGGGGCGAGGCTCAGCGAGGGCTTGGGCTCGGCGGCGATGCCCTTGTTCTTCTCGCTGACCAGGTAGTCGCGCAGCTGCTTGGCCTCGGCGTCGACCGGGGTGGCGTTCTTGCCGTCGGAGAACTTCCAGATCGCGGCCTGGGTGCCGGCCGCGGCGTCCTCCTTGGTCAGCTCTCCCTTGACGCCGGCGTCGGCGGCCAGCTTCTTGAGGTCGGCGACCTGCGGGTAGGAGTTCTCCAGGATCCAGCGGATCTTGGAGGCGTCCTCGGCCTTCTCCGGGCGGCCGAGCGAGCTCGACTTCCAGTCGGACTCCTGGTACTCGACACCGCTCTTGATGTCGACCGGGTGGTCGATGTCGATGCAGTACGTCTTGATCTCGCCGTCGGGCGTGCTGAGGGTGAAGAGGCCTCCCTGGATGGAGTGGCCGCCCTCGATGGCGATCTCCTCGCTCATCAAGGTCGGTTGGATCACTGCCGTGACGGCCCCGCCGGGGGCATCGGCCGCGGTCGCCGCACCGGCCGCGAACAGGCCCCCGGCCAGCACAACGCTGGTCGCGAGCATGACAGTAGTGATGCGGGGAAGCGTCCGCCCCTGCCTCTGCAACATCTTGGGATCCCTCCGGGCCGGGCCATGCCGATGGGCAGCCCGCCTTGCTTGCCGCGCCCCCTGTGGCGCTGCTTCATGATGTGAACCAGACGCATCCTATGAAGCGTCAGAGGCCCGGAAACCCTCATGCGAAATCAGGACGATTCCGTATCCGTATCGTTATCAACCCCCTCGGTGTCTCCACAAGCTGACGGACAGCCAGAATTACGGGATCATTCCGCTAACCGGAACGGGATTGCACGTGCGGGTCGCAACACCCTTCTCGATTCGCATATTTGTCGACAGTGATACCGCCCGGCAGACATCCCGCCGGCGGCTAGGCGTCACCCCCGCTCTCCCCCTCCGCCGCCACCCCGACGCCCGCCGCGGCCGGCCGCCGGCCACGCAGGGCGTCCACGATCCACCCGGGCACTGCCTCGCCGAACGCCGCTCCGGCCGCCTCGGCCGCCTCGTCCGGCCCCGTCGCCGCACCGGCCGCCCACCCGGGCGCGACTCCCCCTGCCCCACCCGGCGATCCGCCCGGAGATCCGCCGCCGGATCCGCTCCGAACACCCGGTGCCCAGCTGAACCTCGCCGTGCCACGGCTCAGATCGTGTCCGACCGACCGGGCGTCGATCTCGACCCGGCTCCGCTTCACCTCCCCCTCCGTCCACTCCCGCACCCGCAGTCGCCCGCTCACCACCACCGGGTCGCCCTTCGACAGCGAGTCGATCAGGTGCCCCGCCAGCGACCGCCAGGCCGTCACCGTCATCCACTGCGTCTCGCCGTCGACCCAGCCGTCCCGCGCCCGGTCGTAGCGCCGCTCGGTCGACGCCAGCCGGAAGTTCGCCACCGGCACCCCGCCGGGGGTCTGGGCGTACGTCACCTCGGTGGCGACATTCCCGATCACCGTCACCTGGGTCTCGTTCACAGCACGCTCCGCTCTCTCGGTTGCACCGTACGGAATCGACCGGTGTGCGTTGAGAGTGCGCTTCCCGGGAAATACCGGCCAGGAAGATCCGAAATCCTGTGGACAACTCGGACCTGTGGAAAAATCTTGTCGCCCGCAGGGGTGAATTTCGGCCTTCGTGCGACCATCACACCCACCCTCTACGGGGCCATGACAAGAATCCCGGGACCACCCCGCCGCCCCGGGACACCCCCAGGGGTGGCCCCGTCGGCCGTCCGCGCACGTCATCCGACCGAACGAACCCGAATACGGCCCCCCACCCGCGTCGTTGCCGGCCTCGGCCGCGGTGCTTTCTCCGTGCCGAATCCATAACGGGTGGGCAGACAGCCCCGTAACGAGTGCACAACGTCCGGCGCGGAACACCTCCAGACCGCTGCACTCACGGTCTTCACCTGCGATTATCGGACCGCTCCACCGAGGCCGACACACCAACGGCGGTGTCGTAACACCCGGCCGAGGAACGGGACACCCTTATCCTGTCCCCGACAGGGCAAGGACCCCGCCAACCCCCACACCCACCCCAGGTACGGGAGCGGACAGCGGGCGCCACGCGCCCACCGCCCGATCCCGGCAACGGTCGCGCCCGTCCGGGCGCCGCCCGTCCCGCCCCCATAGCTCAGCGGATAGAGCACCCGCCTTCTAAGCGGTAGGTCGCAGGTTCGAATCCTGCTGGGGGCGCCACGCAGGACCGCACCACGGCCGGTGCCGCGCACTTCGCGCATTTCCGCCTCCGGCACCGAGCGCGCATAACCCGTGACCATCCGTGTCGTGCCGGCCCCGAAAAGACCCGTCCCGGGAATTCCGGCACCGGAAACACCCCGGTCCGCGCCCTATGCCGACGAACCGCCGGCGTCCGGGCCGACGCCCCCGTCGGCATCCCCGCCCCCGCTCCGGCCGGGGGCGTCCCCGCCGGCCACCAGCCGTGCCAGGTAGTCGTCCAGCAGTTCCGTCTGCCGCCGCGCCGGGAACTCCGCCGGGGCGAACAGCGCCTGCACCACCAGCCCCAGCACGAAGGCCTGCGCCGCCGCCGCGACCTCGGCGGCCGGCGGGCCGTCCGGCAGTTCGCCGAGCCGCCGCGCGGCCCCGACGCACTCCGCCAGCAGCCCGCGCGCCCGCGCGTACCGGGCCGCGTGCGCCGCCGCCAGCTCCGGATCGGCCAGCGCGACGTCCCAGGAGCCCACCCAGATCCGGTTGCCCGCCCGGCCCGGCCCGTCCAGCGGCAGCACGTCCAGCAGCGCGGCCCGCAGCCGCGCCAGCCCCTCGGGCGGCGGCTGCCCCTCGGCCGGCGCGAGCCGCCGCGGCCGGGCCTGCGAGCGCCGGTCCAGCACCTCCAGCGCGTGCGCCACCAGCGCCTTCTTACCGGGGAAGTAGTGCGTCAGCAGCCCGGTGGTGGCGCCCATCTCGGCGGCCACCGCACGCAGCGTGAGCCCCTCGAAACCACGGGTGGACAGCACCCGCCAGACCGCCTCGGAAACCTCGGTCCGGCGGGCTTCATGATCTCCACGGGCCGGTGTCATGGGGTTATCTTACGTACCAAACGTTTGTTACGGATGCACCCGGACCGCCGCCCGCACCCGCCCCTCGCCGCGAAAGGCCCGCCCATGTTCGCCGTCCCCCTCGCCGAGAACGCCGAGCTCCGCCCCCTGGAGCCCTGGCACGCACCCGAGTACCTGGAGCACATCGAGCGCGGCCGCGCCCACATCGACGCCTGGATCGGCTGGGCCTCCCTCGCCACCGACCTCGACTCGGCCCGCACCGTCCTGCAGCGCTACGCGGACCGCCAGGCCGCCGACACCGCCCGCCTCTACGGCATCTGGCTGGACGGCACGCTGGTCGGCGGCGTGATGTTCGTGCAGTTCGACGCCAAGGGCGGCAACTGCGAGATCGGGGTCTGGACGGAGCCCGCCGGCCAGGGCCGCGGCCTGATCACCACCGCCGTCCGGCACCTGATCGACTACGCCTTCACGATCCGGGGCATGCACCGGATCGAGTGGCACAACCGGCCGGAGAACGTCCGCAGCCGCGCGATCGCCCAGCGCCTCGGCTTCACCCTGGAGGGCGTCCTGCGGGAGAGCTACCTGCACGGCGGCGTCCACCACGACGGCGAGGTCTGGTCGCTGCTCACCCACGAGTGGAAGCCGCAAGGCTCCCCCGCCTCCTGACGGCTCGCCGGCGGTGCCGGCGGACGACGTCACCGGCACCGCCGCGCCCCGGTGGAACGGCCCCTGAGAGAGTGTCCGCACCCACACCCTCCCGGAGGTGCCCATGGCCACCCGGCCGCTGCTGACGAGCGAGCGCTCCCCGCTGCCCACCGAGACCGAAGGACTCAACGCCCACCTCGGCGAGGACGGCGTCGCGGTGCTGGAGTTCGACCGCCCGCACCGGCGCAACGCCGTGACCCTGGCGATCTGGCAGGCGCTGCCCGGCGTGCTGGAGCGGCTCGCCGGGGAACCGGGGGTGCGCGTCCTGCTGGTCACCGGCGCGGGCGGGACCTTCAGCGCCGGCGCGGACATCGACGAACTCGCCGACGTCTACGGCGATCCGGACCGCGCCGACGCCTACCACGCGGTCAACGTCGCCGCCGAGGAGGCGCTGGCGGCCTTCCCGCACCCGACGGTCGCCGTGGTGCACGGCGCCTGCGTCGGCGGCGGCTGCCAGCTGGCGCTCGCCTGCGACCTGCGCTTCGTCGCCGAGGACGCCCGGCTCGGCATCACGCCGGCCAAGCTGGGTGTGGTCTACCCGGCGGTGCCGACGCTGCGGCTGACCCGGCTGGTCGGCCCGGCCCGCGCCAAGTACCTGCTGTTCTCCGGCGAACTGCTGCCCGGGCCGCGCGCGGCCGACCTCGGCCTCGCCGAACGCGTCCTGCCGGCCACCGAACTGGACGCGGCGGCCCTGGAGTTCGCCCGGTTGCTGACCACCCGCTCACCGCAGACCATCGGTGCCGTCAAGGCCGCCCTGGCCGTCCCACCGGAGCAGGCCGCCGCCGCCCTCGCGCCCTGGGAGCGCCGCTCCCGCGAGGCGCCCGACGTCCGCGAGGGCCTCTCCGCCTTCCTGGAGCGCCGCCCGCCCCGGTTCTGAACCCTCCGGCCGGGGACGGCCGACCGGATGCCGGTCGATACGATCATGCGATCGAATACGACCCATCCGCCGCCGTCCCCTGGAGCGCCGCACGATGACCGCCCCCACGCCCGCGACGCCCTGGGCGCGCCGGATCACCGACGGCCTGGAGCCGAAGAACGTCATCATCGCGATGCTGCTCCTGCTCGGCGGGGCCCGCTACGGCCTGCGGGGCCTCGCCTGGGCGGCGTTCGCCGCCCTCTTCACCGCCGTGATCCCGACCCTGCTCATCGGCTTCGGGATGCGTCGGGGCACCGTGGACGACCGGCACGTCGGCAACCGCCGTCGGCGTCTGACGCTCTTCCCGCTCATCATGGTCTCGGTCGCGATCGGCCTCGCCGGGATGCTCCTGGCGCACGCGCCGCGCGACCTCACCGCCGTGGTGCTGGCGATGTTCGCCTCGCTGGTGCCGATCCTGGTGATCACCGCCTGGTGGAAGGTCTCCGTGCACACCGCCGTGGCGAGCGGCGCGGTGGTCTGCCTGGCCGTCGCGCTCGGGCCGTGGTGGCTGCTGCTCTACCCCCTGGTCGCGGTGATCGGCTGGTCCCGGGTGGTGCTGCGGGACCACACCGCCGCGCAGACGGTCGTCGGCACGGTGGTGGGCGCCCTCTCGGCCGGGCTCACCTTCTGGGCCGCCCGCTGACCCCCGCCCCGCTCAGCGGATCGGCAGCCCGGAGACGGCCCGGGCGATGACCAGCCGCTGGATCTCGCTGGTGCCCTCGAAGACCGTGTAGATCGCGCTGTCCCGGTGCATCCGCTCGACGGGGTACTCCCGGGTGAAGCCGTTGCCGCCGAGGATCTGCATCGCCTGCGCGGTGACCCACTTGGCGGTCTCGCCCGCGTAGAGCTTGGACATCGAGCCCTCCGCCGAGGTGAACGGCTGCTTGGCGGCGGCCATCCAGGAGGCCCGCCAGACCAGCAGCCGGGCCGCGTCGATCCGGGTCCTCATGTCGGCCAACTGGAAGGCCACGCCCTGGTTGTCGATGATCGGGCGGCCGAACTGCACCCGGGTCCTCGCGTAGTCGAGCGCCACCTCGTACGCGGCCCGGGCGATCCCGATCGCCTGCGCGCCGACGGCCGGCCGGGAGGCCTCGAAGGTGGCCATCGCCGCGTTCCGCCCGCCCTTGCGGACGCCCTCGCGGGCCCGCGCCAGGCGCTCGTCCAGCTTCTCCTTGCCGCCGAGCAGGCAGTGGCCGGGCACCCGGACGGAGTCCAGCACCACCTCGGCGGTGTGCGAGGCGCGGATGCCGTGCTTCTTGAACTTCTGCCCCTGGCTGAGGCCGGGCGTGCCCGGCGGCACCACGAAGGACGCCTGCCCGCGCGCGCCGAGCGCCGGGTCGACGGTGGCGACGACCACGTGGACGGCGGCGATCCCCCCGTTGGTGGCCCAGGTCTTGGTGCCGTTCAGCACCCACTCGTCGGCGGCCTCGTCGTACGCGGCCCGGGTGCGCAGCGCGGAGACGTCGGAGCCGGCGTCCGGCTCGGAGGAGCAGAACGCGGCCACCTTGACGTCGTCCGGGGTGCCGAACATCTGCGGCGCCCAGGTGCCGATCTGCTCGTCGGTGCCGTTGGCGAGCACCGCGACGGCGGCGAGGGTGGTGCCGACGATGGACAGGCCGATGCCCGCGTCGCCCCAGAACAGCTCCTCCATGGCGATCGGGATGCCCACGCCGGAGGGGTCGAAGTACTGCTGGGCGTAGAAGTCGAGCGAGTAGATCCCGAGCCGGGCGGCCTCCTGGATGATCGGCCAGGGGGTCTCCTCGCGCTCGTCCCACTCGGCGGCGGCGGGCCGGATCACGTCGGCGGCGAAGCCGTGCAGCCAGTCGCGGACGGCGATCTGGTCCGGACCCGGGTCCAGGGAGAAGGTGTTCATGGGTGGGGCCTCCGAAGAAGGGCGCGGCCGGGGAAGGGGGCGGCCGACCGGGGTGTTACCACCGGTAACATCGTCGGGAGTCTGCTACTGCTTGGTAACCGGTGTCAACGCCCGCACACACACGAAACGAGGGAACCGCGCATGGACCCAGAGCCCCGCCGGGAACAGCTGCTCAACGCCGCCGACCGGGTCGTCCAGCGCGAGGGGCCCGGCGCCAGCATGAACGCGATCGCCGCCGAGGCCGGCATCACCAAGCCGATCCTCTACCGGCACTTCGGCGACCGGAACGGCCTGGTCCGGGCCCTGACCGAGCGCCACACCGGCGGGCTGCTGACCGCCGTCCGGGCCGCGCTCGCCGAACCGCTGGAACGCCGCGACCGGGTCGAGCACGTACTGGACACCTACCTCGCCGGGATCGAGGCCCGCCCCCAGGTCTACCGGCTGCTCACCCACCCCGAGCCGGGCGACCCGAGCGGCGCCGGCAAGGCGCTCGCCCCGGCGCTCCAGCAGATCGCCGAGGAGATCACCCGGGCCATCGCCGACCAGGTCGACCTCGGTGCCGACCGCGAGCTGATCGCCGAGGCCTGGGGCCGGGCGATCACCGGGATGGTGCTGGCGGCCGGGGACTGGTGGCTGGAGTCCCGCCCCTGCTCGCGCACCCGGATGGTCCAGGCGCTCGCCGACCTGCTCTGGGGCCGGCTGGCCGCCGCCGCCGACCTGCCGACCGCCGCCCTGCCCGCCGGCCCGGCGCCGGAGCCCGCCGACTGACCGCCCGGCGGGCCGCGGGCGCGGGTCGGCAGCCGCCCGGCGGGCCGCGAACGGCCGCCCCGCACCGGCGTCTTGTGGCGGACGCGCCCGCCCCGGCATCATCGGGCCCCACCCTCGCCCGCCCCGGAGGTCCCGATGCGCCCGCGCCGCACCGCCGCCACCCTCCTGCTCGCCGCCGCCCTCGCCCTGCCCGCCGCCCCGGCCGGGGCCCGGCCCGCCTCCCCCGCACCGGTGTTCCCCACCGGCACCGCCACCGCCCCGGACGGCCGCACCGACCTCACCGACGCCACCGGCCGCCGGCTCCAGCTGCGCGGCTTCAACCTCGACAAGTACGCCGAGGCCACCGAACGGGACATCAGGTCCATCGCCGCCCAGGGCTTCACCCTGATCCGCCTGCCCGTCTCCTGGACCAGGCTGGAACCCGCCCGCGGCCGCCTCGACCCCGCCGAACTGCGCCGCCTGCACCGGCTCCTCGGCTGGGCCGACCGCTACGGCGTGCTGGTCCTGGTCGACTTCCACCAGGACGTCTACGGCCCGCGGTTCCTCGGCGGCGACAACGGCATCCCGCCCTGGGCCACCCGGGACGACGGACTGCCCTTCGAGGCGGACCCCGACGACTGGTTCGCCGGCTACTTCCAGCCCGCCGTCCAGGCCGCCTTCCGGCACCTCTACGACGACCCCGACCTGCGCGCCTGGCAGGCCGACTTCTGCACCCGGCTGGCCCGCGAACTGCGCGGCCACCGGTCGCTGCTGGGCTACGACCTGTTCAACGAGCCGTTCGGCCCGGTGGACGGCGACCCGGCCGACCCGCAGGTGCTGGCCCGCGCCGCCGCCGAACTGGAGCAGGGCCGGCTCGCCGCCATGTACCGCCGGCTGATCGCCGCCGTCCGCCGAGTGGACTCCCGCGCCTGGCTGTTCGTCGAACCGACGGTCCTGGTCGGCCAGGGCGTCCCCACCCGGCTGCCCGGCTTCACCGACCCCCGCCCGGGCCCGCCCCGGCTCGGCTACGCGCCGCACTTCTACGACACCGCCGTGGAGTCCGGCGCCGACTGGGACCCGTCCGGCGGCTTCGTGGAGAACTACACCGCCGCCGTCACCGGCTACCCCGCCGCCCACCGGCTGCCGGTGCTGGTCGGCGAGTGGGGCCCGCCCGACTCCCGCAGGCCCGGCAACTCCCTGCTGGTGCGCCGCCAGGTCGACGCGATGGACGGCTTCGCGGCCGGCTGGGCGATGTGGTACTGGTGCCGGGGCAACGGCGGCTACTGCGTGCTCGACCCCGCCGGGCGGCCCGCCCCGGGCGACGGGCCGGCCTTCGGACCGTTCCCGGTCGCGGTCGCCGGCACCACCGCCCGCACCACCGCGGAGGGCGCCCGGCACACCGTCCGCTGGCAGGCCGACGGCACCGGCCGGGCCACCGAACTCGCCCTGCCGGCCGCCGCGTTCCCCACCGGGGTGCGGATCGCCGTCCGCCCGGACGGCGCCCTCGCCGACCTCGACCAGCCGGACGGCGAGCAGGCCGGCCGCCTGCGCGTCCGCCTCCCGCACGCCCGCCCGGGCACCCCGGTCACCGTCACCGTCGAACCGCGCTGACGCAGCGGCCCGGCGGCACCACCGGGTGCCGCCGGGTGCCGCCGGGTGCCGCCGGGCGACGCCCCCTCCTACAGCAACCCGCGACGGGCCAGCAGCGGGCCCGTCTCCGGGTCGCGCCCGACCACGGCGCGGAAGGAGTCCAGCGCGTCCCGGCTGTCGCCGCGCGCCAGCAGCTCGCGCCGGAACACCTCGCCGCTCTCCCGCACGCTGCGGCCGTTGCCCTTGAACCACTCCACCGTGTCGGCGTCCAGCACCTCCGACCAGATGTACGCGTAGTAGCCCGCGCTGTACCCGCCGGCGAAGATGTGCCCGAAGTAGGTGGTCCGGTAGCGCGGCGGGATCGCCGCCACCGCCAGCCCGGCCTTGGCCAGCGCCGCCGCCTCGAACTCCTGGGCGTCCGCGACCTCCTGGCCCTCCGGCAGGGTGTGCCAGGCCCAGTCCAGCAGCGCCGCCGCCAGGTACTCCACGGTGCGGAAGCCCTGCCCGAAGGACTCGGCGGCCGCCATCCGCTCGACCAGTTCGGCCGGCAGCGGCTCGCCGGTCTCGTGGTGCCGGGCGTAGTTGGCCAGCACCTCCGGCCACACCATCCACATCTCGTTGACCTGCGAGGGGAACTCCACGAAGTCCCGCGGCACGGCCGTGCCCGCGACGTACGGGTGGCGGACGTCCGAGAACAGCCCGTGCAGCGCGTGCCCGAACTCGTGGAACAGCGTGCGGACCTCGTCCCAGGAGAGCAGCACCGGCTCACCGGGCGCCGGCCTGGCGATGTTCAGGTTGTTGTAGACCACCGGCCGCTGCCCCAGCAGGTCGGACTGGGTGACCAGTTCGTCCATCCACGCGCCGCCGCGCTTGGACGCCCGGGCGTGGAAGTCGCCGAGGAACAGGCCCAGCGCGGAGCCGTCCGCGTCGAACACCTCGAAGACCCGGGTGTCCGGGTGGTAGCCGACCAGGTCCGGGCGCTCGGTGAAGGTCACCCCGTAGGCCAGGCCGGCGGCGAAGAACACGCCGTCCCGCAGCACCCGCTCCAGCTCGAAGTACGGGCGCAGCGCCGCCGCGTCCACCTGGTACGAGGCCTGCCGGACCTGCTCCGAGTAGTACGCCCAGTCGTGCGCGGCGATCTCCTCGACGCCGTCGGCGGCGGCGACCCTGGCCAGCTCCTCGGCCTCCCGGCGGGCGTTGGCGACGGCCGGCGGCACCAGCCGGGCGAGCAGCGCGTCCACCGCCTCGACGGTGCCGGCCGTCTCGTCGGCCACCACGTGGGCGGCATGGGTGTCGTGGCCGAGCAGCCGGGCCCGCTCGGCGCGCAGCGCGGCCATCCGGATCGCCAGCGGGCCGTTGGTGCCGGCGGCCCGGTCGAGCGAGGCGGCGAGCAGCCGCTCGCGCACCGAGCGGTCGGTGAGCGAGGCGAGTTCGGTCTGGTTGGAGAAGTTCTTCAGGCTCAGCACGTACTTGCCCGGATGTCCGAGCGCCCGGCCGTTCTCGGCGGCGGCCGCGACCGCGTCGGCCGAGAGGCCGGCCAGCTGCTCGGCGGAGTCCAGCACCAGCGCCCCGGCCTGCGAGCCGGCGGACACGTTCTGGCGGAACTCCGAGGAGGCGGCGGCCAGTTCGGTGTTGATCGCGCGCAGCCTCGCCTGCTGGTCGGCGCCCAGCCGGGCACCGGCCCGGACGAACGCGGTGTGGCGGCGCTCCAGCAGCCGCAGCGTCTGCGGGTCCAGGTCCAGTTCGGCGCGGCGGGCGTGCAGCTCGTCGATCCGGGCGAACAGCGCGGCGTCCAGGTGGATCGCGTCGCCGTGCGCGGCCAGCCGGGGGCTGATCCCGGCGTCGATCCGGTCGACCTCGGGGGTGGTGTCGGCGGCGGAGTGGTTCTCGAAGACCACCTTGACCCGGTGCAGCAGCCTGCCCGAGCGCTCCAGCGCGACCAGGGTGTTCTCGACGGTCGGCGGCTGCGGATCGGCGGTGATCGCCGCGATCTCGGCGAGCTGCTCGGTCATCCCGCGCTCGAAGGCGGGCAGGTAGTGCTCCGGCCGGATCTCGGCGAACGGCGGCAGTTCGTAGGCCAGGGTGCTGGGCCTGAAGAACGGGTTCTCGGTCATTCCGCCGACCTTACGCGCTGTCATCGGCCCTGCCCACACCCTTTGCCCCGACGCCCGGCGCACCCGTCGCGGCACGCGCCGGACCGCCGCCCGGACCCGCCGCCGGACGGCACGGCTCCGGTTGTCGTACCCTCCCGCTACCGTCGTCAGCGGCCGACCGCACGCCCCCGGACGGCCCGCCCACGCAAGAGCCGGCACGACGCCCGCACCGCAGTCCGCACGAGAGGAGGAGCCCCCCATGGCACCCCGGATCGCCCTCGCCCCCGATCCGCACGGCCCCGGCGGCCGGCTCCAGCCGCTCGACGACGCCGGCGCCCCGCTCGGCCCGCCCGAACCCGCCGCCGACCTCGCCGCCGCCGTCGCCGCCCGGGAGGCCGCCGAGCACCCCCGGTGGGTGTGGGCCGCCGCCGACTCCGGGTACGCGCCGCTGCTCCCCCGGCTCCCCGACCGGCTCGCCCGCTGTCACGACCTGCGGCTGGTCGAGGCGCTGCTGCTCGCCCACGAGGGCCGGTTCGGCGCCCCGCGCTCGCTCGGCGCCGGCTGGGCCCGGCTGCGCGGCCTGCCCGTCCCCGCCGACCTGCCCGAGCCCGGCTCCGCCGAGGCCGGCGACGGCCAGGACACCCTGTTCGCCCCCGACCGGCTCCAGCTGCCGCCCGGCACCGACCCGCTGGCCGCCGTGACCGCCGTGCACGCCGAGCAGCAGCGCCGGATCGCCGCGATCGCCGACCCGGCGGCCCGCGCCCGGTTCCGGCTGCTCGCCGCCGCCGAGTCGGCGGGCGCGCTGGCCGCCGCCGAGATGGCCCACGACGGCCTGCCCTGGAGCACCGACGTCCACGACCGGCTGCTCACCGAGCTGCTCGGCCCGCGCCCCACCGTGCCCGGCACCCGGCCGCGGCTGCTCGCCGAACTCGCCGTCGAGCTCCAGCGGGCGCTCGGCGGGCGCCCGTTCAACCCCGACTCGCACAGCCAGGTGCTGCGCGCCTTCGCCGACGCCGGCATCCCGCTCACCTCCACCCGCTCCTGGGAGCTGAAGACGATCGACCATCCGGCGGCCCGGCTGCTGGTCCGCTACAAGGAGCTGTCCCGGATCCACGTCGCCCACGGCTGGGCCTGGCAGGACGCCTGGGCGCGCGGCGGCCGGTTCCGCCCCGAGTACGTGGTCGGCGGCGTGGTCTCCGGCCGCTGGGCGAGCCGGGGCGGCGGCGCGCTGCAGATCCCGCGCATCCTGCGCCGCGCCGTGGTCGCCGACCCCGGCTGGCTGCTGGTGGTCGCCGACGCCGCCCAGCTGGAGCCCCGGGTGCTCGCCGCGCTCTCCCAGGACGCCGGACTGGCCCGCACCGCCGCCGGCGGCGACCTCTACGAGGCGCTGGCCGCCACCGCCTTCCACGGCGACCGCGACAAGGCCAAGCTGGGCCTGCTCGGCGCCATGTACGGCCAGACCAGCGGCGACATCGGCCCGCTGCTGGCCACCCTGCGGGGCCGCTACCCGGCCGCGATGGGCTACGTCGAGGCGGCCGCCCGCACCGGCGAGGACGGCGGCGTGGTCGCCTCCCGGCTGGGCCGCCCCTGCCCGCCCGCCTCCGCCGACTTCCTGGACCTCACCGAGGCACCCGAGACGGCGGGCGACGCCGGCGGCCGCTCGGCCCGCGCCCGCGGCCGCTTCACCCGCAACTTCGTCATCCAGGCCAGCGCCGCCGACTGGGCCCTGGCCCTGCTGGCCGCGCTGCGCCGCCGGCTCGCCGAGCTCCCGGTGGCCACCGCGGCCGACCGCCCGCACCTGGTCTTCTTCCAGCACGACGAGGTGATGGTGCACACCCCGGCCAACCTGGCCGACGAGGTGGCGGCGGCGGTCGACGCGGCGGCCGACGAGGCCCGCCGGCTGGTCTTCGGCGAGACGCCGGTGCGGTTCCCGCTCAGCACCGCCGTGGTGGAGTGCTACGCCGACGCCAAGTGAGCGCTCACAGCTTGCGGAAGCCGCGCGCCTCCTCGGCGGCCGCCACCACCTCGGCCAGTGCGGCCCCGGTCGACGCGGTCACCGCCGCGGCCACCGCCCCCTCCACGAACGGCGCGTCGACCAGCACCACGCCGGGGCGCGGGGCGTCCTCCAGCACGGTCACCGCGGTCAGCACCGAGCTCCCGAGGTCCGGCAGCACCGCGACGCCCGCCCCGCCGTCCGCCTCGGCCACGGCCCGGGCGATCAGCTCGTAGCTGGTCCCGAGCCCGCCCTCCTCGGTGCCGCCCGCCACCACCACCCGCACCTCGTCGGAGGCGAGCTCCACCAGCAGCTCCTTCAACCCTCCGGCCAACGCCGCGCTGTGCGAAACCAGAACGATGCCCACGTGTCCACTCATGCCCCCGACCATAGGCGGTGTGCTCCGGCCGGGTGAACGGCCTCCCGCGTGTCGGATTCCGTGCCCGGGGGCCCCATCTGGCGTAGCGTCGGGTCAGCACCGTCTGCCGAGGGGAGCGCGTACGCCGTGAAGAAGCTCATCAACGCCGCGGAGACCGTCCTGGAGGACGCGCTGGCCGGCGTGGCCGCCGCGCATCCGGAGCTGGCGGTGGACATCGCCAACCGGGTGATCACCCGGGCCGTGCGGCCGGCAGCCCCCAAGGTGGCGCTGGTCTCCGGCGGCGGTTCCGGGCACGAGCCGCTGCACGGCGGCTTCGTGGGGCCGGGCATGCTGGACGCGGCCTGCCCGGGCGAGGTGTTCACCTCCCCCGTCCCGGACCAGATGCTGGCCGCCGCCAAGGCCGTGGACACCGGCGCCGGCGTGGTGTTCGTCGTCAAGAACTACACCGGCGACGTGATGAACTTCGAGCTCGCCGCGGAGCTGGCCGCCGAGGAGGGCATCGAGGTCCGCACCGTGCTGGTCAACGACGACGTCGCGGTGGAGGACTCGACCTGGACGGCCGGGCGGCGCGGCACCGGCGCGACGGTGCCGGTGGAGAAGATCGCCGGCGCGCTGGCCGAACGCGGCGCGCCGCTCGACGAGGTGGCCGCCCTCGGCGAGCGGGTGAACTCGGCCTCCCGCTCGTTCGCGATCGCGCTGACCGCGGCGACCGTCCCGGCGGCGGGCAAACCCGGCTTCGAGCTGGCCGAGGACGAGATCGAGGTGGGCGTCGGCATCCACGGGGAGCCCGGCCGGCGCCGCGAGCGGCTGCGCCCGGCCCGCGAACTGGTCGCCGAGGTGGTGGAGACGGTCCTCACCGACCACCACCTGACCGCGGGCGACGAGGTGATCGCCCTGGTCAACGGCCTGGGCGCGACCCCGCTGATGGAGCTGTACATCGTCTTCGGCGAGGTCTCGGCCCGGCTGGCCGAGCACGGCATCACGGTGGCCCGCAGCCTGGTCGGCAACTATGTGACGAGCCTGGACATGGCCGGCTTCTCGCTCACCCTCACCAAGGCCGACGGACAGCTCCTGGAGCTGTGGGACGCCCCGGTGGACACCCCCGCCCTCAAGCGCGCCTGACCCACGGAAGAGGAGCACCCGAGATGGACGTCGACACCCGCCTCGCCGAGGCCTGGGTCCGCGCGCTGGCCGCCGCGGTGGAGAAGGAGCACGGGCGGCTCACCGATCTGGACTCCGCGATCGGCGACGGCGACCACGGCAGCAACCTGCGGCGCGGCTTCGCCGCCGTGCTGGCCGCCTTGGACGCGCCGGACGCCCCGGCCCCCGCCGGACCGGGCGCGCTGCTGACCAGGACCGGCACCACGCTGATCTCCAAGGTCGGCGGCGCCTCCGGCCCGCTCTACGGCAAGGCGTTCCGGGCGATCGGCGCCGCGCTGCCGCAGCCCGGCGAGGCACCGGCGGACGCGGCCGGGCTCGGCGAGGCGCTGGCGGCCGGGCTGCGGGCGGTGCGGGAGCTCGGCAAGGCCGAGCCGGGCGACAAGACCATCGTCGACGCCTGGACGCCCGCGCTGGACGCCTACCGGGCGGCGGTGGCCGCCGGCGCCGGCCTGCCGGAGGCCGCCTCGGCCGCGGCCGAGGGCGCCGAGCGGGGCGCCCTGGCGACGGTGCCGCTGCAGGCCCGCAAGGGCCGCGCCTCCTACCTGGGCCCCCGCAGCATCGGCCACCAGGACCCGGGCGCCACCTCCACCGCCCTGCTCTTCCGCGCCCTGGCGGACGTGGCCGGCGGCTGACCGCCCGGGCGGCGGCCCGGGGCGGCCCCTACGCCGGCCGGGCGGCGTCCGTGCGGGTGATCAGCAGCAGCAGCGCGTCGTCCCGCAGCTCGCCGCCGGTGTGCGCCAGCAGGTCGGCGTAGACCCGCCCGACCGCCGCCTCCAGCTCCGCCGCGGAGCGGGCCGCGCCCCGCACCAGCGGGCCGACCCGCTCGGCGAGCGGGTAGAACACGCCGCTGCTCCGGTGCTTGGCCTCGACCACGCCGTCGGTGCACAGCACCAGCACGTCGTCCGTCCCGAACGGCTGGTCCCAGGTGCTCGGCTCGCCGGCGGCCAGCCGGCCGAGGCCGAGCGGCACCCAGGGGTCGGGCGCGTCCAGGACGTGCGCCCGGCCCTCCGGGTCCACCCGGATCGGCGGGACGTGCCCGTACTGGAGCAGCTGGACCACGCCGGGCCGGCGGAACTCCGCGAACAGCGCGGTGGTGAACTCGCCGTCCGGCACGTGCCGCTCGACGCTGGCCTCGATCCGGGCCGCCACCCCGCGCAGCCCGGCCTCGTCGTACGCGGCCTCCCGGAAGGCGCCGAGCACCACGGCGGCCGTCTGCACCGCGCCGAGCCCCTTGCCCCGCACGTCGCCGACCGCGACCCGGGTGCCGTACGGCGTCTCCAGGACGGAGTAGAGGTCCCCGCCGATCCTCGACGCGTCGGCGGCGGAGACGTACCGCACGGCGAGGTGCAGCGGCCCGACGACCGGCCCGGGCAGCCGCAGCAGCGCGCGCTGGGCGGCCTCCGCGACGGAGCTGACCGCGGCGAAGGCGGCGGCCCGGCGCATGCGGATCCCGGCCACCCAGGCGGAGAAGACGGTGAGCACCAGGTAGCTGACCATGGCGCCCCACAGGAAGCGGACGTCGTTGAGGTTGTCGACCTCGTCGTAGTGGCTGAGGCCGAAGACCGCGAGCAGGCCGACCGAGGAGACGCCGAGCAGTTCGAGCGGCCGCAGGGTGAGGGCCGCGATGCTGGGGACGACGGTCATCAGCGGCGCGAGGTAGCGGTCCTGGCCGGAGTAGAGGTCGGCGATCCCGACCAGCACGATCGCGATCAGCGCGGGGGCCGCCCGGCGCCGGAAGGGAATGTCGAGCAGGTCGACGGCGAGCAGCGCGTCGCGCCGCCTGGCCGGTGGCTGCCCGGCGCCGGTAGGGACGGACGGCGACTGGGCACGGCGGATCGGTGACACATATCGAACATAACGGACGATCAGTACGACCACCCGCGCACCCCCGGCCCCTCCGCTCCCGCCCGCATCCTCCGGAGCCCCGCCCGGCACCGAATCCGCCCATGTCACGGCGCGGATTCCGGCGCAGCGTGTCAGGACGCCTACGCTCTGCTCTCGGAGCGCGCACCGACGGCGCCCGGGCCGCCCCGGGAGACGCCGTCCGCAATGCGATCCACACCACACGGTCCGTACCCCTACGGAATACCCCTTAGGGGTATGGTGTGGTTATCAGCCGGGCCCGGGCGTACGCTCGCGGCCGTACCGACCTTCCGGAGGCCCCGATGTCCAGCACCATCACCTACACCGTCACCGGCATGAGCTGCGGACACTGCGAGAGCTCGGTCAGCAAGGAGCTCTCCGCGCTCACCGGGGTGACCGAGGTGTCCGCCGACGCCAAGGCCGGTACGGTCACCGTCTCCGCGGCGGCCCCGCTGGACGACGAGCAGGTCCGCGCCGCCGTCGACGAGGCCGGTTACGAGCTGGTCGGCCGCGCCGCCTGAGAGCCCCCGCCGCGCGGTGGGGGCCCGGCGAACCCCCGCCCCCGCCGTGCCCTCCCCTAGGAGCTGATCAGCACATGAGCACCTCCACCCCGGGCTCCGCCTCCCCGGACACGGCGACCGCCATAGCCGGCCAGGAGGACCCGACCGCGGTCCGCGAGCACGTCGAACTGCGGATCGGCGGCATGACCTGCGCCGCCTGTGCCGCCCGGATCGAGAAGAAGCTCAACCGGATGGCCGGCGTCGAGGCCACCGTCAACTACGCCACCGAGAAGGCCAGGGTCCGGTTCGCACCGGACGTCACCGTGGCCGACCTGATCACCACCGTGGAGAACACCGGCTACACCGCCGAACTCCCCCCGCCGCCGGTGCCCGAAACCCCGGCCGAGGCCTCCGGCGCCGACGCGCCCGCCCGCCCGCCGGCCGCCGACCCGCTGCTCGACCGGCTGCTGATCAGCGCCGTGCTCAGCCTGCCGGTGGTCCTCTGGTCGATGGTCCCCAGCCTCCAGTTCACCAACTGGCAGTGGCTGGCCTTCGCCCTCACCGGGCCCGTCGTGGTCTACGGCGGCCTGCCCTTCCACCGCGCCGCCTGGACCAACCTCAAGCACGGCGCGGCGACCATGGACACCCTGGTCTCGCTCGGCACCCTGGCCGCCTTCGGCTGGTCCTTCTGGGCCCTGTTCTGGGGCGACGCCGGCATGCCCGGCATGCGGCACGAGTTCTCGTTCTCGGTCGGCGACACCGAGGCCTCCTCGATGCTCTACCTGGAGACGGCCGCCGCGGTCACCGTGCTGATCCTGCTGGGCCGCTACCTGGAGGCCCGCTCCAGGCGCCGCGCCGGGGCCGCCCTGCACGCCCTGCTGGACCTCGGCGCCAAGGACGTGGCCGTGCTCCAGGACGGCCGCGAGGTCCGGCTGCCCGTCGAGCGGCTCACCGTCGGCACGCGGTTCGTGGTCCGGCCCGGCGAGAAGATCGCCACCGACGGCGTGGTGGTCGAGGGCGCCTCCGCCGTCGACGCCTCGATGCTCACCGGCGAGTCCGTGCCCGTCGAGGT
>NZ_JBHVER010000160.1:0-18818 GCF_042802195.1 Kitasatospora sp. NPDC057500
GCCGGTGGCGTGAGCGAGCTGACGCCGGAGCTGCTGCCGCTGGTCGAGCTGACCGAGGCGGAGATCGCCCGCGTCGTGGCGGCGGTGCCGGGCGGTGCGGCGAACGTGGCGGACGTGTACCCGCTGGCGCCGTTGCAGGAGGGCATGTTCTTCCACCACCTGATGGCGGACCGCGAGGGCACGGACGTCTACGTCACGCCCACGCTGCTTGAGTTCGAGTCGCGCGAGCGCCTGGACGCCTTCCTGGACGCGCTGCGCTGGGTGGTCGGCCGGCACGACGTCTACCGGACCGCCATCGTCTGGGACGGCCTGCGCGAGCCCGTTCAGGTCGTGCTCCGCGAGGCCGAACTGCCGGTCACCGAGGTCGAACCGGATCCGTCCGGCGCGTCGGTGGGCGAGCAGCTGGAGGCCGCCGCCGGTTCGTGGATGGACCTCGACCGGGCACCGCTGATGAGCGCGCACGTCGCCGCCGAGCCGGGTGCGGAGCGCTGGCTGGCGCTGCTGCGCATCCACCACCTGGTCCAGGACCACACCGCCCTGGAGATCCTGCTGGACGAGGTCCGGGCGTTCCTCGCCGGCCGGACGGCGGATCTGCCGGAGCCGCTGCCCTTCCGCGAGTTCGTCGCGCAGGCCCGCCTCGGCGTCTCCCGCGAGGAGCACGAACGCCACTTCGCCGCCCTGCTCGGCGACGTCGATGCGACCACCGCGCCGTACGGGATCCTCGACGTGCACGGCGACGGCACCCGGGTCGCCCAGGCCCACCTGCGGGTCGACGGGGACCTCGCGGACCGCGTCAAGGACGTGGCGCGGGCGAAGGGCGTCAGCCCGGCCACCCTCTTCCACCTCGCCTGGGCCCGGGTCCTCGGCATGCTCTCCGGCCGCGACGACGTGGTGTTCGGCACCGTGCTGTTCGGCCGGATGGACGCCGGCACGGGCGCCGACCGGGTGCCCGGCCTGTTCATCAACACCCTGCCCGTGCGCGCCCGCCTGAACGGGCCGCTGGTCGGCGAGGCGCTGGAGTCGATGCGCGGCCAGCTCGCCGAGCTGCTGGTGCACGAGCACGCCCCGCTCGCACTGGCCCAGCAGGTCAGCGGACTGCCGGGCGGCAGCCCGCTGTTCACCTCGCTCTTCAACTACCGCTACAACCAGACGGTTCCGCGCGAGTCCGGCTCGACGCTGAGCGGCATCCGGCTGCGCTCGGTGCGCGATGTGACCAACTACCCGCTGGTGGTGTCGGTCGACGTCGACGGCACCGGCTTCGCGACCACGGTGGACGCGGTCGCGCCCGCCGACCCGGCCCAGGTGGCCGGTCTGCTGCACACCTGCCTGGACGCGCTGGTCACCGCCCTCCAGGAGGACACCGGCGCCCGCCTGGCGGCCCTGGACCTCCTGGAGCCGACCGAGCGCCACCGGGTGGTGCACGAGTGGAACGACACCGCCGCCGCGCTGCCCGCGCTGTCGCTGCCGGAGGCGTTCGCCGCGCAGGCGGCCCGCACGCCGGAGGCCGTCGCCCTGGTCAGCGGTGATGTCCCGCTCTCGTACCGGGAACTGGACGACCGGGCGAACCGCCTGGCGCGGCTGCTCGCCGAGCACGGGGTCGGCGCCGAGTCGCCGGTCGCCGTCGTGCTGGAGCGCTCGGCCGAGCTGGTGGTCGCCGTGCTGGCCGTGCTGAAGGCCGGCGGCACCCTGGTGCCGGTCGACGCCGACCTGCCCGCCGCGCGGACGGCCGTGCTGCTCGCCGACGCCCGCCCGGTGTGCGTGCTGACCGCCTCCGAGCAGCCGGTCCCGGCCGGGGCGAGGCCGCTGGCGCTGGACGCGCCCGAGGTGCGCGAGCGCCTGGCCGCCCTGAGCGCGGACCCGCTGCCACTGACCTGGCCGGCCGGACAGGCGGCCTCGGTGCACTACACCTCCGGTTCGACGGGCATCCCGAAGGGTGTTGTCACGACGCAGCGGGATCTCGTCGCGCTGGCGCTGGACCGCTGCTGGGGTGCGTCGGCGGACATGCGGGTGCTGTTCCACGCCCCGCACGCCTTCGACGCGTCCTCGTACGAGCTGTGGGTGCCGCTGCTGTCCGGCGGGACCGTGGTGGTGGCCGAGCCGGTGGCGCTGGACGCCGCCGCGCTGGCCGCCCTCGTCGCCCGCCACGGGCTGACGCACGTCCATGTGACGGCGGGTCTGCTGCGCGCTCTCGCCGAGCAGGCCCCGGAGTGCTTCAACGGCCTCCGCGAGGTGCTGACCGGCGGCGACGTCGTCCCGGCGGCGTCCGTGCGGCGCCTGCTGGAGCACAACGAGGGCCTCGTCGTCCGGCACCTCTACGGCCCGACCGAGGTGACGCTCTGCGCCACCCAGCACGAGGTCCGCGACGCCGTCGGCGAGGTGCTGCCGATCGGCCGCCCGCTGGACAACACCCGCACCTACGTCCTCGACGACGCCCTCACCCCCGTCCCCGCCGGCGTGACCGGCGAGCTGTACGTGGCAGGCGTGGGCCTGGCCCGTGGCTACGCCCACCAGTCCGCCCGCACGGCGGAACGTTTCGTCGCCGACCCGTTCGGCTCCGGCGAGCGCCTCTACCGCACCGGCGACCGGGCCCGCTGGACGGCCGACGGCCGACTCGTCTTCGCCGGCCGGGCGGACGCCCAGCTGAAGATCCACGGCCTGCGCGTCGAGCCCGGCGAGGTCGAGGCCGTCCTGCTCGCCCACCCCGGGGTCGCCCAGGCCGCCGTGCTGCTCCGCGAGGACACCCCCGGTGACGAGCGCCTGGTCGCCTACCTCGTCGCGGGTGGATCCGTGGACGTGGACGCCGTCCGCGCCCACGCCGCCGACCGCCTGCCCGCCGCCGTGGTCCCGTCCGCGTTCGTGGTGCTGGACGCGCTGCCGCTGACCGTCAACGGCAAGCTCGACCGCGCCGCGCTGCCCGCCCCGGCGGACGGCGCGCCCGCCGCCCGCCGTCCCGCCGACGCGCGCGAGGAACTGCTCTGCGCCGAGTTCGCGAGCATCCTCGGTGTCGAGCAGGTCGAGCCGGACGACAACTACTTCCTCCTCGGCGGCCACTCGCTGCTGGCGACCCGCCTGGTGAGCAGGCTGCGCACCGTCCTCGGCGTGGAGATGCCGATCCGGGCGCTGTTCGAGAACCCGACCCCGGCCGCCCTGGCCGGCTGGCTCGCCGAGGCCGCGCCGAGCCGCGCCGGTCTGGTCGCCCGGCCGCGCCCGGAGCGGGTGCCGCTCTCCTTCGCCCAGCAGCGCCTCTGGTTCCTGGGCCAGTTGGAGGGGCCGAGTGCCACCTACAACACGCCCGTGGCACTGCGCCTCTCGGGCGAACTGGACCGCGACGCGCTGGCCGCCGCCCTGCGGGACGTGGTCGGCCGGCACGAGGTGCTGCGCACCGTCTTCCCGATGTCCGACGGCCGCCCGTACCAGCGGGTGCTGTCCCTGGATGAGTCCGGCTTCGGTCTGACGGTCGCCGAGGTGGCGGCGGAGCGGATGGAGGCCGAGGTGGCCCGCGCGGCCGGCCACGCCTTCGACTTCGCGGTCGAGGTGCCGGTCCGGGCCTGGCTGTTCACCGAGGCGCCGCAGGAGCACGTCCTCGTCCTGGTGGTGCACCACATCGCCACCGACGGCTGGTCGACCGGCACCCTCGCCCGTGACGTCGCCCTGGCCTACACCGCCCGGACCAGGGGCGAGGCCCCGGCGTGGGCGCCGCTGCCCGTCCAGTACGCGGACTACGCGCTCTGGCAGCGCGAGCTGCTGGGCGAGGAGAGCGACCCGGGCAGCGTGCTGTCCCAGCAACTCGCCTACTGGCGGCGGACCCTGGCCGGCGCCCCGGAGGAGCTGGCGCTGCCCGCCGACCGGCCGCGGCCGGCGGTCGCCGGCCACCGCGGCCACCTGGCGGAGTTCACCGTCCCGGCCGAGGTGCACGCGCGCCTGGTGGAGCTGGCGCAGGCCGAGGGCGTGACGCTGTTCATGGCGGTCCAGGCCGCGCTCGCCGTGCTGCTCTCCAAGCTCGGCGCGGGCACCGACGTCCCGATCGGCACCACCATCGCCGGGCGCACCGACCAGGCGCTGGACGAGCTGGTCGGCTTCTTCGTCAACACCCTGGTGATGCGCACAGACCTGTCCGGCGACCCGACCTTCGGCGAGCTGCTGGCCCGGGTGCGGGAGACCAGCCTGGGCGCCTTCGCCCACCAGGACGTGCCGTTCGAGCGGCTGGTCGAGGAGCTGGCCCCCACCCGCTCCACGGCGCGCCACCCGCTGTTCCAGGTGGTGCTGGCCCTCCAGAACAACGCCACGGCCTCCTTCGAGCTGCCCGGCGTGCGGGTCGGCGGTGTGCACGCGGCCGGAACCGCGGCCAAGTTCGACCTGGACGTGGACGTCCGCGAGGTGCTGGACGCCGAGGGGCGTCCGGCCGGGCTGCGCGGTGCGGTGATCGCCTCGGCGGACCTGTTCGACCCGCGGTCGGCGGAGCGGATCTCGCGGCTGCTGACCACGGTGCTCACGGTGCTGGCCGAGGACACCGGCCGGCGGCTGAGCACGGTCTCGCTGCTGGACGACGCCGAGCGGCGGACGGTGCTGACCGAGTGGAACGAGCCGCCGGTCGACGTCCCCGCCGCGACCATCCCCGAGCTGTTCGAGGCCCGGGCCGCCCGGACGCCGGACGCCGTCGCCCTCACCGGTGAGGGCGTGCGGCTGACGTACGCGGAACTCGACGCGCGGGCCGACCGTCTGGCGCGGCGGCTGGCCGGCGCGGGCGTCGGCCCCGAGTCGCTGGTCGGCGTGGCGATGGAGCGCTCCGTCGAGCTGGTGGTGGCCCTGCTGGCCGTGCTCAAGGCCGGTGGCGCCTACCTGCCGGTCGACCCGGACTACCCGGCCGAGCGGATCGCGTTCGTCCTGGCGGACGCGGCCGCGTCCTGCGTGCTCACCACGACCGCCGGCGCCGCCGTGGTGCCGGACGGCGTGCCCGTCCTGCTGGTGGACGGCCCGCAGGCCGAGGACGGGGCCGAGGAGCCGGCCCAGCGCCCGGCCCCGGTGCCGGCCCCGGACCACCCCGCCTACGTGATCTACACCTCGGGCTCCACCGGCCGCCCCAAGGGCGTCGTGGTGCCGCACCGCAACGTGGTGGCGCTGCTCGCCGCGACCGGGGAGCGGTTCGGCTTCGACGAGCGGGACGTCTGGACCTGGTTCCACTCCTTCGCGTTCGACTTCTCGGTCTGGGAGATCTGGGCCGCCCTGCTGACCGGCGGGCGGGTGGTGGTCGTCCCGTTCACGGTGTCGCGCTCCCCGGAGGAGTTCCTGGAGCTGCTGGACCGCGAGCGGGTCACCGTCCTCAACCAGACCCCGTCGGCGTTCTACCAGCTGATGGCGGCCGAGGAGCGCCGGCCCGGGGCGGGCGCGGCGCTGCGGACCGTGGTGTTCGGCGGCGAGGCGCTCGACCCGGCCCGGCTGGCCGAGTGGTGGGCCCGCCGGCCGGAGGGCGGGCCGCGGCTGGTCAACATGTACGGGATCACCGAGACCACCGTGCACGTCACCTACCAGGCGCTGGACGCGGACGACTGCGCCGACGGCAGCGTGATCGGGCGCGGCGTCCCCGGGCTGCGGGTGTACGTCCTGGACGAGTGGCTGAACCCGGTGCCGGCCGGGGTGGCCGGTGAGATGTACGTGGCCGGCGAGCAGCTGGCGCGCGGCTACCTGGGCCGTCCGGGCCTGTCGGCGGAGCGCTTCGTCGCCGACCCGTTCGGGGCGGGCGGCGAGCGCATGTACCGCACCGGCGACCGGGCCCGCTGGGACGCACAGGGCCGTCTGGTCTTCGTGGGCCGCGCGGACGCGCAGGTGAAGATCCGCGGCTTCCGGGTCGAGCCGGGCGAGGTGGAGGCGGTGGTCGCCGGCCACCCGCAGGTGGCCCAGGCGGCGGTGGTGGTCCGTGAGGACACCCCGGGGGACAAGCGCCTGGTGGCGTACCTGGTCCCCGGCGAGGGTCTGGACGTGGACGCGGTGCGTCCGTACGCGGCCGGGCACCTGCCGCAGCACATGGTGCCGTCGGCGTTCGTGGTGCTGGAGGCGCTGCCGCTGACGGTGAACGGCAAGCTGGACCGCAGGGCGCTGCCGGCGCCCAGCTACGAGGCGGGCGCGGGCCGGGCTCCGGCGGACGCCCGTGAGGAGCTGATCTGCCAGGCCTTCGCCGAGGTGCTCGGCCTGCCGCTGGTCGGCGTGGACGACGACTTCTTCGCGCTCGGCGGCCACTCCCTGCTGGTGGTCTCCCTGGTGGAGTGGCTGCGCTCGCGCGGCGTCGGCGTCTCGGTGCGGGCGCTGTTCGCGACCCCGACCCCGGCGGGCCTGGCGGCCGTCGCGGGCCCGGCGGAGGTCGTCGTGCCGCCGAACGCCATCCCCGAGGGCGCGACCGCGCTGACCCCGGCGATGCTGCCGCTGGTCGACCTCACCGACGCCGAGCTCGCCACCGTCGTCGCCGCCGTCCCCGGCGGCGCGGCGAACATCGCCGACGTCTACCCGCTGGCCCCGCTCCAGGAGGGCCTGTTCTTCCACCACCTGATGGCCGGCCAGGACGCCGGTGACGCCTATGTGCTGCCGATGGTGCTCGGCTTCGACGACCGGGCGCGCCTGGACGCGTTCCTGGACGGGCTGCGCTGGGTGACCGGCCGGCACGACGTCTACCGCACGGCGATCCTCTGGGAGGGCCTGCGCGAGCCCGTCCAGGTGGTCGCCCGGCACGCCGAACTGCCGGTCACCGAGGTCGTGCTGGACCCGTCCGGCGCCGAGCCCACCGAGCAGCTGCTGGCCGCCGCCGGTTCCCGGATCGCCCTGGACCGGGCGCCGCTGCTGAGCGTGCACACCGCGGCCGAGCCCGGCACGGACCGGTGGCTGGCCCTGGTGCGCATCCACCACCTGGTGCAGGACCACACGACGCTGGAGGTGCTGCTCGGCGAACTGCGGGCGTACCTGGCGGGCCGGACGGCCGAGCTGCCCGAGCCGCTGCCGTTCCGCGAGTTCGTCGCCCAGGCCCGCCTCGGCGTGCCGCGAGAGGAGCACGAGCGCCACTTCGCCGAGCTGCTCGGCGACGTCGACGAGACCACGGCCCCGTACGGGCTGACGGATGTGCACGGCGACGGCGCGAACGGCGTCCAGGCGCACCTGGCGGTGGACGAGGAGCTGTCCGGCCGGGTCCGGGAGGCCGCGCGGTCGCTGGGCGTCAGCCCGGCCACCGTGTTCCACCTGGCCTGGGCCCGGGTGCTGGCGGCCGTCTCGGGCCGGGACGACGTGGTGTTCGGCACCGTGCTGTTCGGCCGGATGAGTGCCGGCACCGGCGCCGACCGGGTGCCCGGCCTGTTCATCAACACCCTGCCGGTCCGGGTGCGGCTCGGCGACGGCACGGTGGCCGGGGCGCTGGAGTCGATGCGCGGCCAGCTGGCCGAGCTGCTGGTGCACGAGCACGCCCCGCTCTCCCTCGCCCAGGCCGCCAGCGGCGTGCCGGGCGGCAGCCCGCTGTTCAGCTCGCTCTTCAACTTCCGGCACAACCAGGCCGCCCCCGCCTCCGGCGAGGGCATCCAGGGCATCCGGACGATGTTCTCCCGCGAGCACACCAACTACCCGCTGGACGTCGCCGTCGACGTCGACGGCCCCCGGTTCGTGATCTCCGTCGACGCGGTGGCGCCGGCCGACCCGGAGCGGGTCTGCCGGATGGTGCGGACCTGCCTGGAGGGCCTGGTCGAGGCCCTGGAGCTGGCCCCGCAGACCCCGCTGGGCGCGGTCGAGGTGCTGGACGACGCCGAGCGCGCCCTGGTGGTGCGCGAGAGCGCCGACGCGGTCGTGCCGGAGCTCTCCGTGCCCGGGCAGTTCGCGGCCCAGGCGGCCCGGACGCCCGACGCGGTGGCCGTGGTGTGCGACGGGACCGAGCTCTCGTACGCGGAGCTGGACGCGTGGTCGGACCGCCTGGCGGGCCGGCTGCGCGAGGCCGGGGTCGGCGCCGAGTCGGTGGTGGCGCTCTGCCTGCCGCGCGGCGCGGAGATGGTCGCCGCGGTACTGGGCGTCTGGAAGGCCGGGGCGGCCTACGTCCCGCTCGACGCCGAGTACCCGGTGGAGCGGCTGGGCTTCGTCCTGGCCGACAGCGGCGCCCGGGTGCTGCTGGGCCACCGCGAGCTGGTGGCCGGTCTGAGCGCCGAGCGGGTGGTCCACCTGGACGACCCGGCGGTGGCGGCCGCGATCGAGGCCGCGCCGCGTCCGGCGCCGGCCCCGGTGCTGCCGGAGCAGCTGGCGTACGTCATCTACACCTCCGGTTCGACCGGCCGCCCCAAGGGCGTGGCCGGCACCCACGGCGCCCTCGCGGCCATGAACGCCGCGATCACCCCGGTGATGGCCGTCGGCCCGGACGTCCCGGTGCTCCAGTTCGCCTCGTTCAGCTTCGACGCCTCGGTGCTGGACCTCGCGGTCACCCTCACCTCCGGCGCCACCCTCGTGGTCGCCGCCCCCGAGGAGCGCACCGACGGCGAGCTGCTGACGCGGCTGGTCCGGGACCGCGCGGTGACCACCACCAGCGTGGTGCCCTCCCTGCTGGCGACGCTGGACCCGGCCGGCCTGACCGGCATCTCCACCGTGCTGGTCGGTGCCGAGCCGATCAGCGCCCGGCAGGTCGAGGAGTGGGCTCCCGGCCGCCGGCTGGTGAACACCTACGGCCCGACCGAGGCCACCGTCATGGTGACCACCGGCCTGATCGGCCCGGGCGGCGACGAGATCCCGATGGGCGCCCCCAACCCCGGCACCCGGGCCTTCGTCCTGGACGACGCGCTGCGCCCGGTCCCGGTGGGCGTGGCCGGCGAGCTGTACCTCGCCGGGGCGCAGCTGGCCCGCGGCTACCTGGGCCGTCCGGGCCTGTCGGCGGAGCGCTTCGTCGCGAACCCGCTCGGGTCGGCCGGTGAGCGCATGTACCGCACCGGCGACCGGGCCCGCTGGACGGCCGACGGGCAGCTCGTCTTCGCGGGCCGGGCGGACGCGCAGGTGAAGATCCGTGGCTTCCGCGTGGAGCCGGGCGAGGTGGAGGCGGTCGTCGCCGGGCACCCGCAGGTGGCCCAGGCCGCTGTGGTGGTCCGCGAGGACACCCCGGGGGACAAGCGCCTCGTGGCCTACGTCGTCCCCGGTGACGGCCTGGACCCGGACGCCGTGCGCGCCCACGTCTCGGACCGCCTGCCCGCCTACATGGTCCCGTCCGCGTTCCTCCTCCTGGAGGCGCTGCCGCTGACCGTCAACGGCAAGCTCGACCGGGCCGCGCTGCCGGCCCCCGAGTACACCACCGGGGCGGGCCGGGGCTCGGCCACCGCCCAGGAGGAGCTGCTCTGCGGCGTGTTCGCCGAGGTCCTCGGCCACCCGGCCGTCGGCATGGACGACGACTTCTTCGTCCTCGGCGGCCACTCGCTGCTGGCGACCCGTCTGATGAGCCGGCTGCGCACCGTCCTCGGCGTGGAGATGCCGATCCGGGCGCTGTTCGAGAACCCGACCCCGGCCGGCCTGGCCGGCTGGCTCGCCGAGGCCGCGCCCGGACGCACCGCCCTGACCACGCGCCCCCGCCCCGAGCGGGTGCCGCTCTCCTTCGCGCAGCAGCGCCTCTGGTTCCTCGGCCGGCTGGAGGGGCCGAGCGCCACCTACAACATCCCGGTCGCCCTGCGGATCGAGGGCGGGCTGGACCGCGACGCGCTGGCCGCCGCCCTGCGGGACGTGGTCGGCCGCCACGAGGTGCTGCGCACCGTCTACCCGGCGGCCGACGGCCGCCCGTACCAGCGGGTGCTGTCCCCGGAGGAGTCCGGCTTCGAGCCGACCGTCGCCGAGGTGGCGGCGGAGGACCTGGCGGCCGAGGTGGCCAGCGCGGCCGGCCACGCCTTCGACTTCGCCGTCGAGGTGCCGGTCCGGGCCTGGCTGTTCGCGGTCTCGCCGCAGGAGCACGTCCTCGTCCTGGTGGTGCACCACATCGCCACCGACGGCTGGTCGATGGGCCCGCTGGCCCGCGACCTGACCGCCGCCTACACCGCCCGGCTAGGCGGCGAGGCCCCGCGGTGGGAGCAGCTGCCCGTCCAGTACGCGGACTACGCGCTCTGGCAGCGCGAGCTGCTCGGCTCCGAGGACGACCCGGAGAGCCTGATCGCACGCCAGGCCGGCCACTGGCGCCGGGCGCTCGCCGGAGCACCGGAGGAGCTGGTGCTCCCCGCCGACCACGCACGGCCGGCCGTCGCCTCGCACCGCGGCCACGTCGTCCCCCTGGAGATCCCGGCGGACCTGCACCGCGAGCTCCAGGAGATGGCCCGCCGGCGCGGACTGACGCTGTTCATGACCGTCCAGGCCGCGCTCGCCGTCCTGCTCTCCAGGCTCGGCGCGGGCACCGACATCCCGATCGGCACCACCATCGCCGGGCGCACCGACCAGGCGGTGGAGGACCTCGTCGGGTTCTTCGTCAACACCCTGGTGATGCGCACCGACCTGTCCGGCGACCCGACCCTGGCCGAGGTCCTGGACCGGGTCCGGCGCAGCGGCCTTGAGGCCTACGCCCACCAGGACGTGCCGTTCGAGCGGCTGGTCGAGGAGCTGTCCCCGGCCCGCTCGCTGGCCCGGCACCCGCTGTTCCAGGTCATGCTGACGGTGCACAACACCGCCCCGGCGGGCGACACCCGGCCGCTCGGGCTGCCCGGGCTGCGCACCGCCCCGCTGGCCGCCGGCGGGACGGCCGCCAAGTTCGACCTCGACGTGAGCCTCGGCGAGACCTTCGACGGCCACGGCGCCCCGGCCGGGCTGCTGGGCTCGATCGTCGCCGCCTCGGACCTCTTCGACCCGGCCACCACCCGGCGGATCGCGGACGCCCTGGTGCGGGTGCTGCGTGCCGTCGTCACCGAGCAGTCCCTGCCGGTCGGGCAGGTGGACGTGCTGGGCGCCGAGGAGCGCCGGCTGCTCCTGGAGGAGTGGAACGGCACCGCCGCCGCCCCCGGACCGCTGCTGCCCGCCCTGATCGAGGCCCGGGCCGCGCTGACGCCCGACGCCGTGGCGGTGCTGGGCGAGGGGAGCGAGCTGTCGTACGCCGAGCTGAACGCCCGGGCCAACCGCCTGGCGCGCCTGCTGACGGCCCGCGGGGCCGGCCCGGAGTCGCTGGTCGCGGTCTGCCTCGACCGCTCCACCGAGCTTCCGATCGCCCTGCTGGCCGTCCTCAAGACCGGCGGTGCCTACCTGCCGCTCGACCCGGGCTACCCGGCCGAGCGCATCGGCTACATGCTCGACGACGCCCGCCCCGCCCTGGTGCTGACCACCTCCGCGGTGCTCGCCCGGACGGCCGGCCTGCCGGCCGGGGGCCCGGCCGTCCTGGTCCTGGACGACGCCGGCACCGTCGCCGAACTGGCGGCGGCCGACGGCGCCGACCTGGCCGAGGCCGAGCGCCACGGCCCGCTGCTGCCCGCGCACCCCGCGTACGTCATCTACACCTCGGGCTCCACCGGTCGCCCCAAGGGCGTCGTGGTGCCGCACGGCGGTGTGGCGAACTTCCTGGCCGCGATGGACCGCAGGACCGGTTTCGGTCCCGCGGACCGGCTGCTCGCGGTCACCACCGTGGCCTTCGACATCCACGTCCTGGAGCTGTACCTGCCGCTGGTCACCGGCGCCTCCGTGGTGATCGCCGGGGACGCCGTGACCCGTGACCCGGGCGCGGTGGCCGAACTGGTCACGCGCCACGGCGTGACGGCCGTGCAGGCCACCCCGGCGCTGTGGCAGGGGCTGCTGCGCGAACACACCGACGCCGTCCGCGGCCTGCGCATGCTGGTCGGCGGCGAGGCGCTCCCCGCGGTGCTCGCCGCCCGGATGACGGCGGCCGGCGTCTCGGTGACCAACCTCTACGGGCCGACCGAGGCGACCGTCTGGGCCGCCGTGGCCGACCTGGACCGCGAGCGCACCGGCCCGGTGCCGATCGGCCGCCCGCTGGACAACACCCGGGTCTTCGTCCTGGACGACGGGCTGCGCCCGGTGCCGCTCGGCGTCGCCGGCGAGCTCTACCTGGCCGGCGCCCAGCTGGCCCGCGGCTACCAGGGCCGCCCGGACCTCACCGCGGAGCGCTTCGTCGCCGACCCCTTCGGGCACGGCGAGCGCCTGTACCGCACCGGCGACGTGGTGCGCCGGCGGGCCGACGGCGACCTGGAGTTCCTCGGCCGCGCCGACGACCAGGTGAAGCTGCGCGGCTTCCGGATCGAGCTCGGCGAGATCGAGGCCGTCCTGGCCGCCCGCGCCGAGGTCGCCCAGGCGGCCGCGGTGGTCCGCGAGGACGTGCCGGGGGACAAGCGCCTGGTGGCCTACCTGGTGCCCGCCGGGGACCTGGACGTCGACGCGCTGCGCGCCGCCGCCGCGCAGCGGCTGCCCGCCTACATGGTGCCCTCGGCGTTCGTCGTCCTGGAGGCGCTGCCGCTGACCGCCAACGGCAAGCTGGATCGCAAGGCGCTGCCGGCGCCCAGCTACGAGGCGGGCGTGGGCCGGGCTCCGGCGGACGCCCGTGAGGAGCTGATCTGCCAGGCCTTCGCCGAGGTGCTCGGCCTGCCGCTGGTCGGCGTGGACGACGACTTCTTCGCCCTCGGCGGCCACTCCCTGCTGGCGGTCGCGCTGGTCGACCGGCTGCGCGGGTACGGCGTGTCGGTGTCGGTGCGGGCGCTGTTCACCACGGCCACCCCGGCCGGCCTGGCCGCCGCCGCGGGAACGGGCCCCGTCCTGGTCCCGGCCAACCCGATCCCCGCCGGGGGCGCCACCGCGCTGACCCCGGCGATGCTGCCGCTGGTCGACCTCACCGAGGACGAGCTCGCCACCGTCGTCGCCGCCGTCCCCGGCGGCGCGGCGAACATCGCCGACGTCTACCCGCTGGCCCCCCTCCAGGAAGGCCTGTTCTTCCACCACCTGATGGCCGACCGGGCGGGCGGCGACGCCTATGTGCTGCCGAACCTCCTCGGGTTCGACGACCGGGCGCGGCTCGACGAGTTCCTCGACGCGCTGCGCTGGGCGGTGGCCCGGCACGACGTCTACCGGACCGCGATCGTGGGGGACGGTCTGCGCGAGCCCGTCCAGGTCGTCCTGCGCACGGCCGAACTGCCGGTCACCGAAGTCGCGTTGGACCCGGCCGGCCCGTCGGCCGGCGAGCAGCTGGAGGCCGCCGCCGGCGCCTGGCTGCCGCTGGACCGGGCGCCGCTGCTGAGCGTCCACATCGCGGCCGAGCCCGGCGGCGACCGCTGGTCGGCCCTGCTGCGGATCCACCACCTGGTCCAGGACCACACCGCCCTGGAGGTGCTGCTCGACGAGCTGCGGGCATTCCTGTCCGGGCGCGCCGACGAGCTGCCCGAGCCGCTGCCGTTCCGCGAGTTCGTCGCCCAGGCCCGCCTCGGCGTCTCCCGCGAGGAGCACGAGCGCCACTTCGCCGCCCTGCTCGCCGGTGTCGAGGACACCACCGCGCCGTACGGGCTGCTCGACGTCCACGGCGACGGGACGACGGTCACGCAGGCCCGGCTCTGGGCGGACGACGCCCTGGCCGCGCGGCTGCGCGAGGTGGCGCGGACGCTGGGCGTCAGCCCGGCCACCGTGTTCCACCTGGCGTGGGCGAGGGTGCTCGGCGCCGTCTCCGGCCGCCAGGACGTGGTGTTCGGTACCGTGCTCCTCGGCCGGATGAGCGCCGGCAGCGGCGCGGGCCGGGTGATGGGCCCCTTCCTCAACACCCTGCCGGTCCGGGTGGACCTCGCAGGGCAGGCGGTCGGCGAGGCCGTCGACGGCCTGCGGCGGCAGCTCGCCGAACTGCTGGCGCACGAGCACGCCCCGCTCGCGCTCGCCCAGCAGGCCGCCGGGCTGCCGGGCGGCACCCCGCTGTTCACCTCGATCCTCAACTACCGGCACAGCGGCCCCGTCGGCCCGCGCACCGAGGACGCACCCGCCGAGGACGCGTTCGGCGGCATCCGCCGGGTGATGTCCCGCGAGCGGACCAACTACCCGGTGACGGTGTCCGTCGACGACTTCGGCGACCGCTTCCTGATCACCGCCGACGTCTCGGCGCCGGCCGACCCCGGCCGGCTCGGCGACCTGCTGCACAGCGCCCTGGAAGGCCTGGTCACCGCCCTGGAGCGGAACCCCGGCAGCCGGCTCACCGCGGTGGACGTGCTCACCCCGGCCGAGCGCCGGGCCCTGCTGACCGACCGCAACCGGACCGGCCGCGGCCTCGCGCCGGCCACCCTGCCGGAGCTGTTCGCCGCCCGGGCCGCCCGCACCCCGGACGCGCCCGCGCTGGCCGGCGCCGGCACCGCGCTCGGCTACGCCGAACTGGACGCCCGGGCCAACCGGCTGGCCCGGCTGCTCATCGGCCGGGGCATCGGCCCGGAGTCGGTGGTCGCGGTGCTGATGGACCGCTCCCCGGAGCTGATCGTCACCCTGCTGGCCGTCACCAAGGCCGGCGGCGCCTACCTGCCGCTGGACCCGGCCCACCCCGCCGAGCGGCTCGCCCTGATGCTCGACGACGCCCGGCCGGTCCACCTGCTGACCTCGGCCGCGCACGCCGCCGCCGTCCCGGCGGCGGCGGGCCTGCCGGTGACCGTGCTGGACGCGCCCGACACCGCCGCCGAACTGGCCGGCCACGACGGGCGGCCCGTCACCGACGCCGAGCGCACCGGCCGGCTCCGCCCGACCCACCCGGCGTACGTCGTCTACACCTCCGGCTCGACCGGCCGCCCGAAGGGCACCGTGGTCCCGCACCGGGCCGTCGACCGCCTGGTCCGCGAGGCCGGCTTCCTCGACCTCGGCACCGAGGACGTGGTCGCCCAGCTCGCCTCCGTCTCCTTCGACGCGGCGACCCTGGAGATCTGGGGGGCCCTGCTCAACGGCGCCACCCTGGCCGTCGCCCCGGCCGGCCCGCTGCCGGTCGCCGAGCTGAGCCGCTTCCTCGCCGGGCACCGGGTCACCGTGCTCTGGCTGACCGCCGGCCTCTTCCACGAGGTCGTGGACACCGACCTCGACGCGCTCGCGGGCCTGCGGGTGCTGCTGGCCGGCGGCGACGTGCTCTCCCCGGCGCACTGCCGGGCCGTCCTGGAGCGGCTGCCCTCGGTCCGCCTGCTCAACGGGTACGGACCCACCGAGAACACCACCTTCACCACCGTGCACGCCGTCACGGCCGCCGACCTGGCGGACGGCGGCAGCGTGCCGATCGGCGCCCCGATCGCGGACACCCGGGTGTACGTCCTCGACGACGCGCTCGCCCCGGTGCCCGTCGGCGCCGTCGGCGAGCTGTACACGGCGGGCGCGGGCCTGGCCCGCGGGTACGCCGGGCGCGCCGCGCTGACGGCGGAACGCTTCGTCGCCGACCCGTTCGGCTCGGGCGAGCGGCTGTACCGCACGGGTGACCGCGTCCGCTGGACGGCCGGCGGTCAGCTCGTCTTCGCGGGCCGCGCGGACGCGCAGGTGAAGATCCGCGGCTTCCGCGTGGAGCCGGGCGAGGTGGAGGCCGTCCTGGCCGCGCACGCCGGGGTCGCCCAGGCGGCGGTGGTGGTCCGTGAGGACGTGCCGGGGGACAAGCGCCTCGTGGCGTACCTGGTCCCCGGCGACGGCCTGGACCTGGACGCCGTGCGCGCCCACGTCTCCGAGCGCCTGCCCGCCTACCTGGTCCCGTCCGCGTTCGTGCTGCTGGACGTGCTGCCGCTGACCGTCAACGGCAAGCTCGACCGGCGAGCGCTGCCGGCGCCCGAGTACGTCTCGGGCGCGGGCCGGGCCCCGGCGAACGCGCGTGAGGAGCTGATCTGCCAGGCCTTCGCCGAGGTGCTGGGCCTGCCGCTGGTCGGCGTGGACGACGACTTCTTCGCGCTCGGCGGCCACTCGCTGCTGGCCACGCGCCTGGTGAGCCGGGTGCGGTCGGTGCTCGGGGCGGAGCTGTCCATCCGGGCACTGTTCGACGCCCCGACGCCCGCCGGGGTCGCCGCCCATCTGCTGAAGGCCGAACCGGGCCGGGTCGCGCTGGTCGCCCGTCCGCGCCCGGAGCGGGTGCCGCTCTCCTTCGCGCAGCAGCGCCTCTGGTTCCTGGGCCAGTTGGAGGGGCCGAACGCCACCTACAACACGCCCGTGGCGCTGCGGCTCTCGGGCGAGCTGGACCGGGAGGCGCTGGACGCCGCGCTGCGGGACGTGGTCGGTCGCCACGAGGTGCTGCGCACCGTCTTCCCGATGGCCGAGGGGCGTCCGTACCAGCGGGTGCTGTCCCTGGATGAGTCCGGCTTCGAGCTGACCGTCGCCGAGGTGGCGGCGGAGCGGATGGAGGCGGAGCTGGCCCGCGCGGCAGGCCATGCCTTCGACTTCGCCGCCGAGGTGCCGATTCGTGCCGGGCTGTTCGCGGTGTCGCCGCAGGAGCACGTCCTCGTCCTGGTGGTGCACCACATCGCCACCGACGGTTGGTCGATGGGCCCGTTGGCCCGGGACCTGACCACCGCCTACGCGGCCCGGTGCGAGGGCCGTGCGCCGGAGTGGACCGCGCTGCCGGTGCAGTACGCGGACTACGCGCTGTGGCAGCGCGAGCTGCTGGGCTCGGAGGACGACCCCGAGAGCCTGATCGCGCGCCAGGTGGAGTACTGGCGGGCGAGCCTGGAGGGGGCGCCGGAGGAGTTGGCGCTGCCGCTCGACCACGCACGTCCGGCGGTCGCCTCGCACCGCGGCCACGTCGTCCCGCTGGAGATCCCGGCGGACCTCCACCGCGGCCTCCAGGAGACCGCCCGTCGGCGCGGACTGACGCTGTTCATGACCGTCCAGACCGCGCTCGCCGTCCTGCTCTCCAAGCTCGGAGCGGGCAACGACATCCCGATCGGCACAGCCGTCGCGGGCCGCACCGACCAGGCGTTGGACGAGCTCGTCGGCTTCTTCGTGAACACGCTGGTGCTGCGCACCGACCTGTCCGGGAACCCGACGCTGGCCGACCTGCTCGGCCGCGTCCGGGAGACCAGCCTGGAGGCCTTCGCCCACCAGGACGTCCCGTTCGAGCGCCTGGTCGAGGAGCTGGCCCCGGCCCGCTCGCTGGCCCGGCACCCGCTGTTCCAGGTCATGCTCACCGTGCAGAACACCGCCTCGGCCGCCGACGCGCCGACCGGAGGAATGCCCGGGCTGCACGCCGCCCCGCTGACGGCGGGCGGCATGGCGGCCAAGTTCGACCTCGATGTGACGCTCGGCGAGACCTTCGACGGCCGGGGCGCCCCGGCCGGCCTCAGCGGCTCGCTGACCGTGGCGGCGGACCTCTTCGACCGGGCGACGGCCGAACGGTTCGTGGAACGTCTGGTGCTGGTCATGCGGTCGATCACCGAGACCCCCGACACTCCGGTGTCGGCGGTGGAGGTGGTGGACGCGGCGGAGCGCCGGCTGGTGGTGGGTGAGTGGAACGACACCGCTGCCTCGGTGTCGGAGTTGTCGGTGTCGGAGGTGTTCGCGGCGCAGGTCGCTCGCACGCCGGAGGCCGTGGCGCTGGTCAGCGGTGAACTGTCGCTCTCGTACCGTGAGTTGGACGATCGTGTGAACCGGTTGGCGTCGGTGCTGGTGGAGCGCGGTGTCGGTGTGGAGTCGCCGGTGGCCGTGGTGTTGGAGCGCTCGGCGGAGCTGGTGGTCGTGCTGCTGGCGGTGCTGAAGGCGGGCGGTGCGTTCGTGCCGGTGGACGTGGCGTGGCCGTCGGCGCGGGTTGAGGCCGTGCTCGCGGACGCCCGTCCCGTGTGCGTCGTCACGACGCGGGATCTGGTGTCGGAGCTTCCGGCCGGTGTCCCGGTGGTGCTCGCGGATGCGGTGCCGGACGGTTCTATCAAGTCCGTTGCACTGCTTGCCGGTTCGATCGATCGGGCGGCGTACGTGATGTACACCTCCGGTTCGACCGGCATCCCGAAGGGCGTTGTCACGACGCAGCGGGATCTCGTCGCGCTGGCGCTGGACGGGTGCTGGGGTGCGTCGGCGGACATGCGGGTGCTGTTCCACGCCCCGCACGCGTTCGACGCGTCGTCGTACGAGTTGTGGGTGCCGCTGCTGTCCGGTGGAACGGTCGTGGTGGCCGAGCCGGTGGCGATGGACGCCGCCGTGCTGCGGGAGTCGGTCGCCGGACACGGGCTCACGCACGTGCACGTGACGGCGGGTCTGCTGCGGGTGCTGGCGGACCAGGACCCGGAGTGCTTCAAGGGTGTCCGCGAGGTCCTGACCGGCGGCGACGTCGTCCCGACGGCATCCGTGCGGCGCCTGCTGGAGCACAACTCCGGCCTGGTGGTCCGGCATCTGTACGGCCCGACCGAGGTGACGCTGTGCGCCACCCAGCACGAGGTCCGCGACGCCGTTGGCGACGTGCTGCCGATCGGCCGCCCGCTGGACAACACCCGCACCTACGTCCTCGACGACACGCTCGCCCCGGTCCCGGTCGGTGTGACCGGCGAACTGTACGTCGCCGGTATCGGATTGGCGCGCGGCTACGCCCACCAGCCGGTCCTGACGGCCGAGCGTTTCATCGCTGACCCGTTCGGCTCGGGTGAGCGGCTCTACCGGACGGGTGACCGCGTTCGCTGGACGGCCGACGGGCAGCTCGTTTTCGCGGGTCGCGCCGATGCCCAGGTGAAGATCCGTGGCTTCCGCGTGGAGCCGGGCGAGGTGGAGGCGGTCGTCGCCGGCCACCCGCAGGTGGCCCAGGCGGCCGTGGTGGTCCGCGAGGACACCCCGGGCGACAAGCGCCTCGTCGCCTACCTCGTCGCGGGCGAAGCCATGGACGTGGACGCCGTGCGCGCCCACGTCTCCGACCGCCTGCCCGCCTACATGGTCCCCTCGGCGTTCATGTC
>NZ_JBHVER010000161.1:0-18784 GCF_042802195.1 Kitasatospora sp. NPDC057500
GCCGATGGTACTGCAGGGGGGACCCTGTGGGAGAGTAGGACGCCGCCGAACAAATTTTGAGAAGAACCCCCGCCGGTATTCCGGCGGGGGTTCTTTGCGTTCACGGTGGGTTCCGCGGAATCACATACCGGGGAAGGCGTAGCCGTCGGCCTCGTCCCACGGGACGTCCAGGTCGTCCATGTGTACGTGCCACTGGGCTTCGGGCAGCGCGCGGCGCAACTCGGTCACGGACGTCAGCACGTGGGTCATGACGGGCAGCACCCGGTCCGGCTCGTACGGCAGCTTCGTGGAGCCGGCGAGGATCTCGTCCGGCTCGTCGCTCCGGGGGTACAGGAAGAGGCCTTCCTCCTCCTGGTACGGGAACGAGGGAGCGCGGGCAGCGACGATGTCGGCGACGGAGACCGTCTCGGCCTCCGTCAGAGGTGCGGTCCGGTGCGCGGAGTAGTACAGGGAGACGCTCATGGACCGTGAGCGTAGTGCGTGGGTACGACAGGGCCTGCTCAGAGCCGGCCGGCGGCCTTGAGGGCGAGGTAGGTGTCGGCCAGGGCGGGGGCGACCGAGGCGGGCGGGGCGTCGATGACGGTGATGCCGGCGCGGGTGAGGCGGTCGGCGGTGTGGCGGCGGTCGGCGCGGGTCTGCTCGGCGGCCGCGGCGCCGTAGACGGCCTCCACCGTGCCGCGGCCGGCGGCGAGCTCGTCGAGGTGGGGGTCGGAGACGGAGGCGAGGACGACCTCGTGCCGCTTGGTGAGCAGCGGCAGCAGGGGGAGCAGGCCGTCCTCGACCGGGGCCGCGTCCAGGCCGGTGAGCAGGACGATCAGCGAGCGGTGCGGCGCCATCTTGAGCGCGGTGGCGACCAGCGAGCGCATGTCGGTCTCGTAGAGGGCGGGGTCCAGGACGGCCATCGCGTTGGTGAAGGCCGGGAGGATCTCGTTCGGCGAGCGGCCGGCCACCGAGGCCCGCTTGCGCCGGTCGTGGGCGAGCAGGTCGACCCGGTCGCCGGCCTTGGTGGCGAGGGCGGTGAGCAGCAGTGCGGCGTCGAGCGAGGCGTCCAGGCGGGGGGCGTCGCCGACCCGGCCGGCCGAGGTGCGGCCGGTGTCGAGCACGACGAGGATGTGCCGGTCGCGCTCGGGTCGCCAGGTGCGGACGGCGACGGTGTGGCGACGGGCGCTGGCCCGCCAGTCGATGGAGCGGACGTCGTCGCCGGGCAGGTACTCGCGCAGCGAGTCGAACTCGGTGCCCTGGCCGCGGGTCAGCACGGAGGTGCGGCCGTCGAGTTCGCGCAGCCGGGCGAGCCGGGAGGGCAGGTGCTTGCGGCTGGCGAAGGGGGGCAGGGCGCGGACGGTCCAGGGGACCAGGTGCGAGCCCTGACGGCCGGCCAGGCCGAGCGGGCCCAGCGAGCGGACCGTCACCTTGTGGGAGTGGTGGTCGCCGCGCCGGGTGGGGGTGAGGACGGTGGTGACGCGCCGTCGCTCGTGGCCGGGCACGCGCAGGGTGTGCCGGGAGGCGGCGGTCCCGGTGCCGGGTCGCCAGGCGGACGGGGCCCAGGCGTCGCGGATCCGGGCCCGCAGGGGGCGTCCGGCCTGGTTGGTGACGCTCAGTTCGACGGCGGCGGGCTCGCCGAGCCGCACGGTGGTGTCGCCGCCCCGGACGATCCGCAGGCTGCGGACGGGGGCGGCGAGCACCAGGTCGACGACGACGCCGAGCAGGACCGCACCGGTGACGGCGCCGATTCCGGCCCAGGAGGGCAGCAGCAGGCCCGTGACGAGGGCGCCGAGCGCGGCTAGCAGGGCGGTTCGCCCGGTGAGGGCCATGCGGTGCGTTCCTTCGTCGGGGCCGGGGGTGGGCCGGCCGGAGGGGCGGGCTGGCGCGGCGGGGTCAGCGCGGAGCCGGCGTCTGGGCGAGTACGGCCTGGATGACGGAGTCGGCGGTGACGCCCTCCATCTCGGCCTCCGCGCGCAGGGTGACGCGGTGCCGCAGGGTGGGCAGGGCGAGCGCCTTGACGTCGTCGGGGGTGACGTAGTCGCGCCCGGCCAGCCAGGCCCAGGCGCGGGAGGCGCCGAGCAGCGCGGTGGCACCGCGCGGGGAGACGCCGATGGAGAGCGAGGGCGACTGCCGGGTGGCCCGGCAGAGGTCGACGATGTAGGCGAGGATCTCGGGGGAGACGGTCAGCCGGGCGATCTGCTCGCGGGCGGCCGCGATGTGCCCGGGGCCGGCGACCGGGCGGACGCCGGCGGCGGTGAGGTCGCGCGGGTCGAAGCCGGCGGCGTGCCGGGCGAGGACCTGGAACTCCTGGTCGCGGTCGGGCAGCGGGAGGATCAGCTTCAGCAGGAAGCGGTCGAGCTGGGCCTCGGGCAGCGGGTAGGTGCCCTCGTACTCGACGGGGTTCTGGGTCGCGGCGACCAGGAACGGCACCGGCAGGGCGCGCGGTTCGCCGTCGACGGTGACCTGCCGCTCCTCCATGGCCTCCAGCAGGGCCGCCTGGGTCTTCGGCGGGGTGCGGTTGATCTCGTCGGCCAGCACCAGGTTGGTGAAGACCGGGCCGGGCTGGAACGAGAACTCGGCGGTGCGGGCGTCGTAGACCAGCGAGCCGGTGACGTCGCCGGGCATCAGGTCGGGGGTGAACTGGATGCGCTTGGTCTCCAGGCTGAGCGCGGTGGAGAGGGTGCGGATCAGCAGGGTCTTGGCGACGCCGGGGACGCCTTCGAGCAGCACGTGGCCGCCGCAGAGCAGGGCGACGACGAGGCCGGTGACGGCGGCGTCCTGGCCGACGACGGCCTTGGCGATCTCGGCGCGCAGGGCGGTCAGGGCCTCGCGCGGGTCGCTGATCCGCGGGTCGCCGGGGGCGGGGACGGTGGTGCCGGGGGTGGCGGGTGCCGTGCCGGGGGTGATGCGGAGCTGGGTGGTGGCCTTCTCGGTCACGGCTTCCGAACCTGCCTTTCGAGGGCGTCGAGGTCGTCGGCGAGCCGCAGCAGCGCGGCGTCGTCGGTCGGGGGCGGGCCGTACAGGAGGGCCCGTACGTCCCCGGCGGACCGCTCGGGGAGGCGGTCGGCGACGGCCGCGCAAAGAGCGGTGGGGTCGGGCGCGCCCGCCACGGGCGGGACGCCCAGGGCCGGGGCGACGCGGTGCGCGGTGGCGCGGCGCAGGGCGTCGGCGGCGCGACCGCGGGCCCTGGCGCGGTGGTAGAGGCGGGCGCGGCCCTCGGTGGTCTCGGAGGCGCGGACCACCACGGGCAGGTTCTCGCTGACGACCGGGCCGAGCCGGCGGGCGCGCCAGAGCGCGGCCAGCACGACGGCGACGGCGAGCTGGTAGCCGGCCCAGGTCCAGCCCTCGGGGATGTAGTCCCGGAAGTTCTTCCGCGCGCTCTCGGCGACCGGGACGCTGTAGTCGGGCAGGTGCCAGGTGACGTGCGGCCGGGCGCCGAGCAGGCCGAGCCCGAGGGCGGCGTTGCCGTCCTTCTTGAGCAGCCCGTTGGTGAGGAACTCGCCGCTGCCGAGGACCACCACGTCGGTGCCGCGGCCGGTGGGGACGACCACCACGGGGTAGCCGTGGCCCCGCTGGTAGCAGCCCTCGCCGCGGCTGCCGGCGGTGTAGAGCAGGCCGCCGACGTGGGCGCTGCCGGCCCGGACGGCCTCCGGCAGCGAGCACGCGGCGTCGGTGCTGTGGACGCGGGCGTAGGGGATGCCGCCGTTCTCGTCGGACATCCGGACGCCGGGGGCGAGGGCGGTGAGGGCGGCGGGGCCGGGGGAGACGAGGACCAGCCGGGCGTGCCCGGCGGCGGCGACGGCGGCCAGTTGCTCGGGGCTGAGCAGGTCGGGTTCGGGCAGTACCAGGGTGTCGGCGCGGGAGGGGCGGCCGGTGGGGTCGGTGGTGAGGTCGACGTCGAGGCCCTCGCGCTGGAGCAGGGCGGTCACGGCGTGGCTGCCGGTGGCCTCGTAGGAGCGCGGGTCCAGCGGCGGGTACTGGCGTTCGTCGTTGGCGGCGGCCAGCACGACTGCGGCGAGCAGGACGAGGACGACGGTGAGCAGGTACCAGCGGGCGCGCCGCCACAGGCCGCGGCCGGTGGGGGCGAGGCTGGTGTCCGCCCGGGCGGGCTCGGGCGCCGGCGGGTGCGGCGCCGTCGGCGGGGCGGGGGTGGCGCTGGTCATGCGGCTCCTCCGGCGGCCGGGACGAGGACCGGGCGGGCGCGTTCGAGGGTCCGGTCGAGGTCGCGCAGCAGCTGGTAGGCGGCCTGGTCGGCGGTGCGCTCGCCGTAGACGATGTCGTCGAAGGTGTGGGCGGCCGTGATCAGCGCGGAGGCGTGCTCGGGCAGCGCGCGGCCGGCCTCGGCGGCGGCCTCGTCGGCGGTGCGGCCGGGGCGGGGGTCGAGCAGGGTGCGCTCCTCCAGGCCGCGGACCAGGGCGCGCAGCTGCTCGCGGACGGCCTCCGCCCACCGGCCGGCGGCGGCGTGCCGTTCGGCGTCGGCCCGGTGCTCGGCGGCGCTGCGCGGGCCGGTGCCGCCGAAGACGCCGAGGTCGGTGCGGGCGGCCCGCTTGGGTGCGCCGAGCCGCCACCAGAGGGCGGCGGCGATCAGCACGGCGACCACCAGGAAGAGGATCAGGCCGGTGGTGCCGCTGGTGCCCCCTCCGGCGAGCGCGCCGAGCGCGTCGTCGATCCGGTCCGTGATCCAGTTGATGACCCGTTCCTGGATGCTCGGGTCGTGGCGGTGGTAGTCGGCCTTGACCAGTTCGTCGCGGGCCGCGTCACGGGCCGCGTCGCGCGGGGTCGTGACCGGGGCCCCGCCCGCGAGTACGACGATCTCCCCCCAGGTCGGCATCGGGCTCAGTGCCCTGCCGGGGCGGGGCCGGACTGGCCGCCCCAGCCGGTGCCGCCGTGCTCGGACAGGCCGGCGGCGCGGGCGAGCTCGATGTCGAGGGCCTCGCGGCGGATCCGCTGGTCGACGTAGAGCAGCACGCCGACGGTGGCGGTGAAGGGGAGCGTGACGGTGGAGGAGAGGATGCCGCCGATGGCGACGGTGACCAGCAGGGCGGGGGGCATGCTCGCGGCGTCGCCGGCGTCGATCTGGCTGGTGAGGTCGCCCCAGCCGAGGACCATCCCGGCGACCGTGAACGGGGTGCTGATCACGCTGGAGACGATCCAGGCGATGGCCGTGCTGAGCAGGGTGATGCCGAAGATCCGCCACCAGGAGCGGCTGACCAGGCGGCGGGAGCGGGAGAGGGCGGCGATGACGCCCTGCTTCTCCAGCATCAGCGCGGGCGCGGCCAGGCTGAGCTGGACGCCGATCCACAGGGCGGCCAGGGCGACGAGGAAGCCCACGAGGAAGAGCAGGAAGGCGGTTCCCGGGTCGGCGTCCCCGGCCAGCGCGTAGCCGATGAGCGGGGCGAAGCCCAGCAGGATGATGCCGCCGACGATCAGGCCGTTCAGCAGGGTGAGGCCGACCAGCTGGAACAGCCGGGGCCGGGCGTCGCGCCAGGCCTCCTTGAGCGTGACGGACTGCCCGAGGACCGCCCGGCTGACCACCATGGTCAGCAGGGCCGAGGCGATCACTCCGAGCAGCCAGCCGAGCGGCAGGCTGACCAGGGAGGTCAGCACCGGGGTGAGCTCGCCGGTGTCGCCCTGGATGGCGAGCTGGGCGCCGAGCGCGACGCCCTGCTGGACCACGGCGACGCCGAAGGAGAGGCCGAGGGCGACCCGCCAGTGCTTGCGGACGGTGGAGACGGCGCCGTCGAGGATCTCGCCGAGGCCGAGCGGGCGCAGCGGGATGACGCCGGGCTTGGGGCTGGGCGGCGCTCCCCAGCCGTACTGGCCGCCGGGCGGCCCGTAGGGGGGCTGCTGGCCGTACGGCGGCTGCTGCTGCCCGTACGGGGGCTGCGGTGCGCCGGGGGCGGTGCCCCAGGCGGGCGGGGCGTGGTGGGGCGGTGCCGACTGGCCGGGCACGGCTGCGGGCGCGTCGGCCGGGGGCCGGGCACCGTCGCGGGGCGGCTCGGACGAGCCGGGCGAGGCCCAGCCCGGGGTGTCGGTCATCACTGCTCCTCGGAGGGCGTCAGGGTTTCGCGGCGCCGGGTGGATCTTCACGCGGGCGCAGCGCCCATCGTGCCATGGTGGTCGGACGCGCCCCAGGGGGATCCGGTTGCTGAACGGCAACGCCCGCTCCGTGGACGGCCGGTGGGTCCCGCCGGGGGCGCAGGGGGTGGACGGGGCAGGTTCTTTGGCCCGGTATGGCCGGAATTCGCCCGGCCGCCAGTTGGCCGTTCTGGCGCAATGGGACTGCTGTGCGGCAGGTCACAATCCGGTAATGAGAGGATGGAGCCATGAAGGGACGCGTCCTCGTCGTTGATGACGACTCCGCACTGGCCGAGATGCTCGGTATCGTGCTGCGTGGTGAGGGTTTTGAGCCGTTTTTCGTCGCCGACGGGGACAAGGCGCTAGCCGCGTTCCGGGAGACCAAGCCCGACCTGGTCCTGCTCGACCTCATGCTGCCCGGTCGGGACGGCATCGACGTCTGCCGGCAGATCCGGGCCGAGTCCGGGATTCCGATCGTCATGCTGACCGCCAAGACCGACACGGTGGACGTCGTGGTGGGTCTGGAGTCGGGCGCGGACGACTACGTCACCAAGCCGTTCAAGCCCAAGGAGCTGGTGGCCCGGGTGCGTGCCCGGCTGCGCCGTGCCGAGGAGCCGACCCCGGAGCAGCTGACCATCGGCGATCTGGTGATCGACGTGGCCGGCCACTCGGTGAAGCGGGACGGGCGGGGCATCCCGCTGACCCCGCTGGAGTTCGACCTGCTGGTCGCGCTGGCCCGCAAGCCCTGGCAGGTGTTCACCCGCGAGGTGCTGCTGGAGCAGGTCTGGGGCTACCGGCACGCGGCGGACACCCGGCTGGTGAACGTCCATGTGCAGCGTCTGCGCTCCAAGATCGAGAAGGACCCGGAGCGCCCCGAGATCGTGGTGACCGTCCGCGGCGTCGGCTACAAGGCCGGGCCCAGCTGACGTGAGCGACCAGTCCGACGAGACCCCGGCGGGTGCCGCGACCGACGGGGGCGGCGGCGCCGTGCGCGGGGACGTGCTGAGTTCGACCGTGCGCAGCCGCCGCCGGCGCGGGCCGGTGGCGCTGTTCGCGCTGGTGAGCCGTCAGCTGCGTCGTCCCGTGCACCGGGTGGCGGCGCTGTACCGGCGCTCGATCCAGCTGCGGGTGGTGGCGGCGACGCTGCTGCTGTCGGTCCTGGTGGTGCTGGTGCTGGGTGTCGTCGTGGTGGCGCAGGTACGCACCGGGCTGCTGGACACCAAGCGCGCCGCGGCGCGCGACCAGGCGGTCGCGGGCTTCCAGACCGAGCTCAAGAAGATCAACGAGGCGAAGGACCTGCGGGTGCGGATCGGCGCGGCCGCCGATCCTGCCACCGAGGAGCCGGGCACCTGGCTGCTGCGGCAGGTCGGCGAACTGGCGGCGAGCGGGCAGAACGTCTTCTCGGTGATCGCGATGCTGCCGGGCACCGGCCAGACCGTGCAGCCGGACCGGGCCAGCCTCGGCCCGCGCTACTCGGGCGACATCTCGCCGGACAGCATCCCGGCCGCGCTGAAGGCGCGGGTCGCGCAGGAGGCCGGCCAGACGTTCAGCCAGCCCACCCGGATCCAGCGCTCGGAGAGCGGGAAGACCGAGCCGGGCCTGGTCTTCGGCCAGCAGTTCTCGGGCCCGGACGGCACCAGCTACCAGCTGTACTACGTCTTCTCCTTCGGCCAGGAGACCAAGACCCTCAACCTGATCACCGGCACCCTGGCGACCGCCGGCGTGTTCGTGGTGATCATGATGGGCGGCATCGCCTGGCTGGTGGTGCGCCAGGTGGTGACCCCGGTCCGGATGGCCGCCGGGATCTCCGAGCGGCTGGCCGCCGGGCACCTCGAGGAGCGGATGAAGGTCACCGGCACCGACGACATCGCCCGGCTCGGCGAATCGTTCAACCGGATGGCCAACGCGCTCCAGGCCCAGATCCGCCAGCTGGAGGAGCTGTCCCGGGTGCAGCGGCGCTTCGTCTCGGACGTCTCGCACGAGCTGCGCACCCCGCTGACCACCGTCCGGATGGCCGCCGACCTCATCTACGACAGCCGTGAGGACCTGGACCCGATGGCGGCCCGGTCCGCCGAGCTGCTCCAGGGGCAGTTGGACCGGTTCGAGTCGCTGCTCGCCGACCTGCTGGAGATCAGCCGCTTCGACGCCGGCGCGGCCGTGCTGGACGCCGAGCCGGTGGACCTGCGCGAGATCGTCGGCCGGGTGGTCGAGGCCGCCGATCCGCTGGCGCAGGCCAAGGGCAGCGCGGTGGTGATCCGCGGCGACGGCGAGCCGGTGGTGGCCGAGGTCGACTCCCGGCGGATCGAGCGCATCCTGCGCAACCTGGTGGTCAACGCGCTGGAGCACGGCGAGGGCCGGGACGTCGTGGTCCGGCTGGGCTCGCAGGACGGCGCGGTCGCGGTCGGCGTGCGCGACTACGGCATCGGCCTCAAGCCGGGCGAGGCGTCCCGGGTGTTCCACCGCTTCTGGCGGGCCGACCCGTCCCGGGTCCGGACCACCGGCGGCACCGGTCTGGGCCTGTCCATCGCGGTGGAGGACGCGCACCTGCACGGCGGCTGGCTCCAGGCCTGGGGCGAGCCGGGCGGCGGTTCGCACTTCCGGCTCACCCTGCCGCGCACCCGCGGCGGCGAGATCAGCCGGGCGCCGTTCCGGCTGGAGCCGGAGGACTCGCGCAACAACCGGGGCCTCGGTACGTACGGGACGCCGTACCGGCGGGCGATTCGCCCGGCCGGTTCGACCGCGCTGGCCGTGGCGGAGGAGGTGGCCGTCCCGGAGACCCCGGAGGCCTCCGGCAGCGGGTTCGGCAGCGGGCTCGGCGGTGTGCTGAGCATCGGCCCGGGTCTCGGCCGGCGGCTGCCGGACGCCCCGCGCGCCGACCCGTCGGACGTGCGTCCGGCCGGTGCCGGGTACGGTGCGACCGGCGCGCAGGTCATGGTGGACACGGTGCCGGGCCGGCCGTCGGTGGCGCAGCGGATCACGGGGCCGGACGAGGCCGCCGGGGTGGCCGGGGCGGCCGGCCCGGGTGGAACGGACACGGAGGGGTCGCACGGTGCGAAGGACCAGCGGCAGGACTGAGCCGCGGCTGGCCGGGGTGGTCGGTGCCCTGCTGGGCAGCCTGCTGGCCGGCGGCTGCGCGGCGATGCCGGATTCCGGCGGCGTGACCAGGATCGAGCTGTCCAAGAGCTCGGCGGAGAAGAACCTCCAGGTCAGGGTCTTCCCGGTGGAACCCGCCAAGGGCGCCGGGCCGCCGGACCTGCTGGCCGGGTTCCTGGACGCGCTGACCGCCGACGACGACTACGGCACGGCCCGCAAGTACCTGACGCCGACCGCCTCGGCGCGCTGGAACCCGGAGTCGGGCGTCAAGGTGCTCGGCGGCAGGCCGACCCAGCCCGCGGTGCACGTGACCCCGGCCGACACCGAGGTCTCCATCCCGCTCATCGGGCAGGTGGTGGCCGAGGTGGACGAGCGGCACTCCTACCGGACCGCGGCGCCGCGCGACGCCAATCTCGACTTCTCCTTCGTGCGGGAGAAGCCCGGCGACGAGTGGCGGATCAATGTGCTGCCCGACGGGCTGATCCTCAACGAGGTCAACTTCCGCAACAGCTTCCGCCAGGTCGACCGGTTCTTCTACGCGGCACCGGACCCGTCCGCGCCGACCGGTGACGCGGCGACCAGCCAGGACGTGCTGATCGCCGACCCGATCTACCTGCGGCGCCGAATAGACCCGCTGGGCTCGGCCGCCAACGCGCTGGTCGCCGGGCCTTCGAAGTGGATCGCGCCGGTCGCCCGCTCCGCCTTCCCGGTCGGGGCGAAGGTGGACACGGTGACCCTGGACGACAACCGCCTCGGCCATGTGACGGTGCTCGGGGTCGACCTGGGCAGCGCCACCGCCTGTCGGCGGATGGCCACCCAACTCCTGTACACGCTCGCCGACCAGGGCACCGGGCAGGTGGAGCGGCTGGAGCTCAAGGCGGCCCACGGCAGCCCCGGCTGCCAGGCGAGCCGCGGCGACGAGCCCGCGACCGGGCCGGGGTCGCTCGCCGGGCAGATGGCCACCCGCCAGTTCTACCAGCGCGAGGACGATGGCGTGCTGTACGAGACGCGCGGCGGCGACGACGACGGCGACCCGGTGCACGGGCCGCTCGGCCGCCCGCAGCAGTCCGGCCGGAAGCTGGGCGCGATCGCGGTCGCCCGGGACGGCGAGCACGCCGCGGCGATCAGCGGGGACGGCCAGCAGCTCTACACCGTGCCGTTCGCGGAGAACGTGAGCGCGATGCCGCAACCGGTGCTGACCACCCCGCCCCGCCCGGGTGCGGGCGGCCTGGCCTCGCCGACCTGGGACGGGCGCGGCGACCTCTACGTGGTGGACCGGGATCCGCAGGGCGCCAAGGTGCTGCTGGTGCGCGGCCGGAAGGTCGTCGAGGTCCCGGTCGAGCTGCTGGACGGCCGGTCGGTGCATGCCGTCAAGGTGTCCTCGGACGGGGTCCGGGTGGCGCTGCTGCTCAAGGACAGCAAGGACAGCAAGGAGAGCAAGCTCTACCTGGGGCTGCTCGTCCACGAGGGCACCAAGGACGCCCCGACCGCGCGGATCACCGGTCTGCGGCCGGCCAATCCGGCGTTCGAGGACGTGGTCTCGGTCTCCTGGGCGGAGGCGGACCAGCTGCTGGTGCTGGGCAAGGAGAAGGACAAGCTCCAGCAGCTGCACTACGTCAGCACGGACGGGTCCACGAACCCCGATGCGCGGCTGTGGAGCGGCGGCGAGATGATCACGGTCGCCGCGTCGGAGTCCCGGGTGAACAGCGGGGGGAGCGGCGGTACGCCGGTGGTGCCGCCGGTGCTGGCGTTGCAGGGGGCGCAGGGCAAGCCGTACCGGCTGGTCAACAACCAGTGGCGGGAGCAGCAGGGGCTGCAGTACCGGGTCTCCTCGTTCATCTACCCGGGCTGATCCGGCGGGGCCGGGCCGACGGGCGGGTGGGCGGCGGACGGACGGGCGGATCACCTCCGGCCGGTCGCCCCGTTGGCTCACCCCGGCCCGTTGCCCGGGTGCCGGTCCGCGCCGGCCGCTGCGACGGTGGCGGCCGCGCGGGGCGGCAGGCCCGCGGCCGACAGCGCCCGGGCGGCCTCGGCGAGGCTCGCGCCGGTGGTCACCAGGTCGTCCACCAGGACCGGCCGCAGCCCGGCGGCCCGGCGGCCGAGGGGCCGTACGGTGAGCGCGCCGTGCAGGTTGCGCCGGCGCTCGGCGGCGGGCAGCCCGGCCTGGTCGGCGACCGGCCGGGTGTGGCGCAGCAGCGGTGCGGCGCGGGCGTCCAGGCCCTCCCTGCGCAGGGCGCGGGCGGCGGCACCGGCCAGCCGCAGCGTCGGGTCGTGGCCCCGGGCGCGGACGGCCGCGCGGGCCGAGGGCACCGGGACGAGCAGCAGCGGTCCCTGCCCGGCGCGCGGGCCGAGCGCGGAGCGCACCGCCAGGGCGAGCGCCTCCCCGAGCGGACCGGCCAGCCGGAGCGCGCCGCGTTCCTTGTGGGCCAGCAGCATCCGGCGGACCGGGCCGTCGTACGGCGCGGCGGCGTGCGTCCAGGGCAGGGCCGCGCAGGGCCCGGGGCGGGCGATGGCGAGGACGTGCCGGCAGTTCCGGCAGAGCTGCCCGCGGTCGGCGCCGCAGCCCGCGCAGGGGGCCGGGACCAGCACGTCGAGCAGCCCGGCCAGGGCGTGGGCGAACGGCCCGTGGACGGACTGCGGTCGGGGCGGTGCGGAGGTCGGCGGCACGACTGCTCCTCCCGGATCGGAACGGAGAGTGAGCAAAGAATGCGCCGTACGGGGGGTGTTGTCCAGGTATTTACCTGTGTTTCACTCACAGGAGGGTAGACAGGGGGCAACGGCTTGACCGCCAAGCCCCATTGGTCCGTCATACCCGAAACCTCCGCTGGGGAGGCGAAAACTCCCTGTGAGGTGTTCGATGAGCCCCAGGGGGTTTCAACCGTCCCTGATGGGGAGGAAGTGAGGTGAGGGCCAGTCGTTCCCACCGTTGCCGGTGGGACGGAGGGCCGGCGCAGGATTGGCTGGTCCGGCTGGTCTCAGCCCGGTCCGGTAGCACCCGGACCGGCGACAGAACGAGGGATCGGAGTTCTGCGTGGACATCGTTGTCAAGGGCCGTAAGACCGAGGTGCCCAAGAGGTTCCGGGATCACGTGGCCGAGAAGCTGGAGAAGGTCCAGAAGTTCGACACCAAGGCGATCAGCCTCGATGTCGAGGTGTCCAAGGAACACAACCCGCGGCAGGCCGACCGGTCGGACCGCGTGGAGATCACTCTCCGTACCCGTGGTCCGGTGATCCGGGCCGAGGCCGCCGCCGCCGACCCGTACGCGGCGCTCGACCTGGCCTCGGCGAAGCTCGACGCCCAGCTGCGCAAGTCCGCGGACCGGCGTCGGGTCCACAAGGGCGGCAACGGCCGCACCCCGATCAGCGTCGCCGAGGCGACCGCGGCCCTGGCCGCGCTGCCCGAGACGAAGCCGGCGGAGAGCGTGACCAACGGGGCCGTCCGCAAGACCATGATGGGATCCCTGGAAGTGGAGGGCGAAGGCCCGCTGGTGGTCCGGGAGAAGACGCACCCGGCCGCCCCGATGGCGCTCGACCAGGCGCTCTACGAGATGGAGCTGGTCGGTCACGACTTCTACCTCTTCGTGGAGAAGGACAGCGGCCTGCCGAGCGTCGTCTACCGCCGGCACGGTTACCACTACGGTGTGATCCACCTGAAGGCCGACGGCTCGACCGTCGAGGGTGGTGGCGCCGGTGGTGCGATCGGCGCGGGTGACGACGAGGACTGACCGTCCGAGCAGCATGGGAGAGTGACCCCGGTGGCCGGTGCCGCCGGGGTCACCGGCGTTCCGGGGCCGTCCGGACGCGCCGCCGGGCCGTCGCACAGGTCACCCGATGCGGGGCGATCGGCGCCGGAGGGTGACCGGGAGGTGCTCCGGCCGTGGAATGATTGGCGAACGAAGACCGGCGACGGGGGAGGAGCGGATGGGGGATCACTTCGGGCTGGGGCCCGCAACGGGGCCGGTCGCGGGGGTGTCGCCCGGCCCGGGGGCGGAGCCCGAGTACGCCCTGCGCCGGGGGGAGCCGATCCGCGTCCTGGTGGTGGACGACCACGCGCTGTTCCGCCGCGGACTGGAGATCGTGCTGGCCGAGGAGGAGGACATCACGGTCGTCGGCGAGGCCGGCGACGGCGCCGAGGCGGTGCTCAAGGCCGCCGACCTGCTGCCGGACATCATCCTCATGGACGTCAGGATGCCGCGCCGCAGCGGGATCGAGGCCTGTACCGCGATCAAGGACGTCGCACCCAGCACCAAGATCATCATGCTGACGATAAGCGACGAGGAGGCCGACCTCTACGAGGCGATCAAGGCGGGCGCCACCGGGTACCTGCTCAAGGAGATCTCCACCGACGAGGTCGCCACCGCGATCCGCGCGGTCGCCGACGGGCAGTCCCAGATCAGCCCGTCGATGGCGTCCAAGCTGCTCACCGAGTTCAAGTCGATGATCCAGCGCCGGTCCGACGAGCGGGAGTTGGTGCCCGCGCCGCGGCTGACCGACCGCGAGCTGGAGGTGCTGAAGCTGGTGGCCACCGGGATGAACAACCGGGAGATCGCCAAGGAGCTGTTCATCAGCGAGAACACCGTGAAGAACCACGTGCGCAACATCCTGGAGAAGCTCCAGTTGCACTCCCGGATGGAGGCCGTGGTGTACGCGATGCGCGAGAAGATCCTCGAAATAGGGTGAGCGAGGGGCCCGTTGGGGCCCCTCCGCGCACACCGTGCCCCGCGCCGGCTCAGCCGAGCAGCTTCTCCAGCGCCGGGCGCAGCGTCTCGTCGGGCAGCCGTTCGACCCGGACGTCGTCGCAGCCCACCCAGGAGGCCGCCTCGCGCAGCGCCCCGGCCAGCGCCTCCAGGTGCCGGGGGGAGTCCAGCGAGACCTGACGGGCCACCAGGGTCCGTCCCTCGCGGGCGGGATCGACCCGGCCGACCAGCTGCCCGCCGGTCAGCAGCGGCATCGCGAAGTAGCCGTGCACCCGCTTGTGCTTGGGGGTGTAGGCCTCCAGCCGGTGGAGCATGCCGAAGATCCGTTCGGTGCGCGGGCGGTCCCAGACCAGCGAGTCGAACGGCGAGAGCAGCGTGGTGCGGTGGCGTCCGCGCGGGGCCGCGGCGAGCGCCGCCGGGTCGGCCCAGGCCGCGCCGGGGGAGCCGTCCGGGCCCCAGCCGGCCACCTGGACCGGGACCAGGCCCGAATCGGGCAGCGCCGCGTCCAACTGGTCGGCGCGCAGCCGGTGGTAGTCGAGCAGGTCGGCCCGGGTGGCCACGCCGAGGGCCGCGCCGGACTGCGCGACCAGGGTCCGCAGGCACTCCTCGTCCGCGGGCTCGGCGGCGAACAGCTCGGCGGGGACGGCCTGTTCGGCCAGGGCGTAGACGCGCTTCCAGCTCCGGCGCTCGGTGCAGACCACGTCGCCGAAGGCCAGGGCCCGCTCCACCGCGATCTTGGTGTCGGACCAGTCCCACCATTCGGCGGTCCTCTTGGCGCCGCCCAGTTCGGTGGACGTGAGCGGGCCCTCGTCGCGCAGCTTGTCGAGCACGGTGCGGTACGTCGCCGCGTCGACCTGCTTGCCCCAGACGTGGGCCTTGGCGCGGTAGGCCCGGCGGCGGAAGGCGAACAGCGGCCACTCCTCGACCGGCAGCACGCAAGCGGCGTGCGACCAGTACTCGAAGCTCGTGCCGGAGCCCCAGTACGCCGACTCGACCGCCGGGCGGCCGACCGCGCCGAGCCGGGCGTAGGGGACCAGTTCGTGGGAGCGGGCCAGGACCGAGATGGTGTCGAGCTGGACGGAGCCGAGCCGGCGCAGCACCCCGCGCACCCCGCCGCGGCGGTCCGGGGCGCCGAGCAGGCCCTGGGCGCGCAGGGCGATCCGGCGGGCGTCGTCGGCGCCGAGGACGGTCACCGGGGCGGGGGCCGCGGGGGACGGGCCGGCGGCCGGGCGCGAGGTCGAGGCGGTCATGCCGGCGAGCCTAGACGGGGGTACCGACAGCGGGCCCCGGCCGCCCGGGGCCCGACCGTTCAGTCGGTGAGGTCCTCGGTGAGGTCCTCGGCGAGCAGCGAGGCGATCCAGGTGTCCAGGAACCGCCCGCGCTGCTCGGAGTAGGAGCGCAGGGTGCCCTCGAAGCGGAAGCCGATCCGCTCGGCCACCGCGCGGGAGCCGTCGTTGCCCACGTAGGCGAGCCACTCCAGCCGGCGCAGGCCCAGGTCGCGCAGGCCGTAGCGGGCCACCGCGGCGGCGGCCTCGGCGGTGTACCCGCGGCCGCGGAACTCCTTGGCGGCCCACCAGCCGACCTCGGCGGTGCCCGGTCGGCCGGGGCAGGCCGTCAGCCCCTGGCTGCCGACCAGCGCGCCGGACTCCCGCTCGAACACGCACCAGACCAGGTTGTCGCCGGTACGCCGGCCGTTGACGGCGAGGTCGTGGACGAAGTACTCGGCGTCCTCGCGGCCGTAGGGGACCGGGACGACGGTCCAGCGCTGGATCTCCTCGTCCTGGCAGGCGGCCAGGATCGCGTCGACGTCGCCCTCGCCCGGCGCGCGGAGGACCAGGCGGTCCGTGGTGAGGACGACGGGCTCCGCGGTGCGCGACTCGTTCTGATTCTCCTGCTGCTCTTCCATGCACGGATTATTCCGTGCAGAGAGAATCCTGGGCATCCGATTAACGGACCGGTGCATTCAACTGGCCGGACGGGCGTCCGGTTTGCCCCGGTGCGAACGACTATCGTCGGAAGTGCTCGCGCGGGTGACACGGGAATACCGTGCTGACGCACCTCCCGGGGCATTGGGCTCCTCGCATACGATGGCCCGTGCGGTGGGGTGGATCCGCCGTGCAGTCGTCCAGTGCCAATCCAGGCAAGGAGCCCGCTCACGTGTCCGTCTTCGACAAGATCCTGCGCGCCGGCGAAGGCAAGATCCTTCGCAAGCTGCAGCGGATTGCTGCCCAGGTCAACTCCATCGAAGAGGACTTCGTCAACCTCACCGACGCCGAGCTGCGCGCGCTGACCGACGAGTACAAGCAGCGCCTCGCCGACGGCGAGACCCTGGACGACATCCTCCCCGAGGCGTTCGCCACCGTCCGCGAGGCGGCCAAGCGCGTGCTGGGCCAGCGCCACTACGACGTCCAGCTGATGGGCGGCGCCGCACTGCACCTCGGCTTCGTCGCCGAGATGCGCACCGGTGAGGGCAAGACCCTGGTCGGCACCCTGCCCACGTACCTCAACGCGCTCACCGGCAAGGGCGTGCACCTCATCACGGTCAACGACTACCTCGCCGAGCGCGACTCGGAGTGGATGGGCCGGGTGCACCGCTTCCTCGGCCTCGAGGTCGGCGTGATCCTCGCCAACATGACGCCCGCCGAGCGCAAGCGCCAGTACGGGATGGACATCACGTACGGCACCAACAACGAGTTCGGCTTCGACTACCTGCGCGACAACATGGCCTGGTCGAAGGACGAGCTCGTCCAGCGCGGCCACAACTTCGCGGTCGTCGACGAGGTCGACTCGATCCTCATCGACGAGGCCCGCACCCCGCTGATCATCTCCGGCCCGGCGGACCAGGCGACCAAGTGGTACGCCGACTTCGCCAAGCTGGTGCTGCGCCTGAAGATCGACCGCGACTACGAGGTCGACGAGAAGAAGCGCACCGTCGGCATCCTGGAGGAGGGCGTCACCCGGGTCGAGGACTACCTGGGCATCGACAACCTCTACGAGTCGGTGAACACCCCGCTGGTCGGCTTCCTGAACAACGCCATCAAGGCGAAGGAGCTGTACAAGGCGGACAAGGACTACGTCGTCATGAACGGCGAAGTCATGATCGTCGACGAGCACACCGGCCGCATCCTGGCCGGCCGCCGCTACAACGAGGGCATGCACCAGGCGATCGAGGCCAAGGAGGGGGTGGAGGTCCAGAACGAGAACCAGACCCTGGCCACCATCACCCTCCAGAACTTCTTCCGCCTGTACGACAAGCTGGCCGGCATGACCGGTACCGGCACCACCGAGGCGGCCGAGTTCCACCAGATCTACAAGCTCGGCGTGGTGCCGATCCCGACCAACAGGACGCCGCTGCGCATCGACCAGCCCGACCTGATCTACAAGTCGGAGCCGGCCAAGTTCGCCGCCGTGGTCGAGGACATCGCCCAGAAGCACGAGAAGGGCCAGCCGGTGCTGGTCGGCACCGTGTCGGTCGAGAAGTCCGAGTACCTGTCGCAGGAGCTGCGCAAGCGCGGCATCCCGCACGAGGTGCTGAACGCCAAGCACCACGAGCGCGAGGCGCAGATCGTCGCCCAGGCCGGCCGCAAGGGCGCCGTCACCGTCGCCACCAACATGGCCGGCCGCGGTACCGACATCATGCTCGGCGGCAACGCCGACCACCTCGCGGCCGCCGAGCTGGCCCAGCGCGGGCTCTCCGCGGTGGACACCCCGGAGGAGTACGAGGCCGCGTTCCCGGCCGCCCTGGAGAAGGCCAAGGCCGCGGTCAAGGCGGAGCAGGACGAGGTCAAGGAGGCCGGCGGCCTCTACGTCCTCGGCACCGAGCGGCACGAGTCCCGCCGGATCGACAACCAGCTGCGCGGCCGTTCCGGCCGTCAGGGCGACCCGGGCGAGTCCCGCTTCTACCTGTCGCTGGGCGACGACCTGATGCGCCTGTTCAAGGCCGGCATGGTCGAGCGCGTGCTCTCGATGGCCAACGTGCCCGAGGACGTGCCGATCGAGTCGAAGATGGTCACCCGGGCCATCGCCTCCGCGCAGACCCAGGTCGAGCAGCAGAACTTCGAGATCCGCAAGAACGTCCTCAAGTACGACGAGGTGCTGAACCGCCAGCGCGAGGTCATCTACGGCGAGCGCCGCCGGGTGCTGGAGGGCGAGGACCTCCAGGAGCAGGTCGGCCACTTCATGGACGACACCGTCGAGGCGTACGTCCGGGCCGCCACCGGCGAGGGCTTCGAGGACGACTGGGACCTTGAGAAGCTCTGGACCGCGCTCAAGCAGCTCTACCCGGTCACCCTTGACCTGGAGGAGCTGGAGGAGGAGGCCGGCGGCAGCGCGGGCCTCACTCCGGAGTTCCTCACCAAGGTCGTCCAGGAGGACGTCCAGGCGCAGTACGGCGCCCGCGAGGACCAGCTCGGCACCGAGATCATGCGCGAGCTGGAGCGCCGCGTCGTGCTGTCGGTGCTGGACCGCCGCTGGCGCGAGCACCTCTACGAGATGGACTACCTCCAGGAGGGCATCGGCCTGCGGGCCATGGCGCAGCGCGACCCGCTGGTCGAGTACCAGCGCGAGGGCTTCGACATGTTCACCGCGATGATGGAGGGCATCAAGGAGGAGTCCGTCGGCTACCTGTTCAACCTGGAGGTCCAGGTCGAGCAGCAGGTCGAGGAGGTCCCGGTCGCGGACGCCGAGGTCGTGCTGGAGAAGCTTGAGAAGGACGCCGCCCGCCCGGAGATCAAGGCCAAGGGCCTGGAGGCCCCCAAGCCTCAGCGCCTGCACTACACGGCCCCCTCGGACGAGGTCGGCGGCGGTGTGATCGAGGGCGACTTCGAGGACCTCGGTGCGGAGGACGAGGGCGACGGGCTGACCCGGGCCGAGCGCCGCAAGGCCGCCAAGTCGGCCAAGGGCCGCCGCCGCAAGGGCTGATCCGGGGCCGTCGGC
>NZ_JBHVER010000162.1:0-10250 GCF_042802195.1 Kitasatospora sp. NPDC057500
TCCCGGTCTGGTCATCGCCCCCTTCCTGGCCGACGACAACCCCGGCGTGATCGCCATCACCGACACGGAGGAGCCGTACGGGCCACCTGAGCCGATCCCGTTCCCGGTCTGGGTCAGCGCCGTCGGCGCCTGATGTGGCCTCAGACCTGAACCCGGCGGCCAAGCTTCGATGAGACAAACCCTCACCAGTCAAAGTTCGGTGAGACTGGTCAAACTTCGTTGAGACAGGTCACGCTGTGACCTTTGACAACTGACCTTGACCGTTTGCCAAGCGATCTTGACCGTCGGTAGGTTCCTGCCACCTGATCTTGATTAGTGGCGGGGAGGCCCGGCGGTGGAAGCCGGCGTGCGGGACTGACGGCCAACCGGAAGCGGTTCAGCAGGTCCTGGCCTCGTGTGATGGTCCGACGGCGGGGAGTGTGTTTGATGCCCAGTGGACGGTTGTCGAGGAGGAGGACCGGGTCCAGTGGAGGCTTGACCCGCTCGTGGGTGTCGGCCCGCTGAGGTTCGGCATGGGGTACGAGGAGCCCTCATGAGGCATTGGGCGGTGGGCCTCACTTCCAATCTCCGCAGCCCGGCGGCCGACGGGAGACAGTTCTGTGCTCTCGAAGAGCTCGAGGGAGTCTCTGCCTTCGAGCATCACATGGTGACGCCACTCGCGCTTGAGCGGGTCGGGTTCGTTCGCTGGGTAGAAACTGCCATGGACGACCGCCTCCGCACCCACGAGGCCTCCTCGCGGGCTGCCGGACTGTCGAGGACGACAACGACGTCTCCGGGGTTGAACGGGGGTGGTGTGGAGGCTTCTTCCTCTCCTGCCGTGGCGCCGCGGACACACGGGTGCAGGAAGACGTCGTCCTTGTGTGAACGTTCCCATGCCGGCCAGTCACCGTCCTTGTCCGGGTTCAGCCCGAGAGCGTGCATGCAGTCGGTGGCGGAGGTGAGGGGAACCAGTTCGACCTCGACAAGAAGGAGGGCCGGAGTCCGCCGGTAGGGGCCCCGATCGGTCACCGTTACACGGCCGTGCGGGGAGAGGGTCGCGGCGATGGCCCGGATCAGGTCGACGCCTTCCTCGTTACCCGCTTCCACTCAGAGATTCAGCCAGATGGGGCGGTGAGGGGCGATGGGCACCGTCGGTTTTCTCCACATCAGAGGCAGGGGACGCGGGCTCGGGTGGTGTAGAGGGCGAAGGCAGACTCGGCCATGCCGATCGCCAGGTCGGTGATGACCAGGGCGGCCTTCGTCGAGCCGGTGGACCTGATCCAGCTGACATCGCCGTCGGTGGCCATCGTCTCGCGGTCCAGTACAGCTCGGGCGTGTTCCCCTCCGCCGGGGGTGTGCGTGCCGGCCGTGCGCACGATGTCGCCGTACCCGGGCATCTTCAGCTTCCCGTTCGACAGCTCGCTCTGCGGTATGCCGGCCGCGCACAGCAGGTCCTTGACCCGTTCCTGGCGTTCCTGACGGCCCTCCAGGGCGTGGCCCAGCAGCGTGGCCTTCGCCTCGCTGCTCTTCAGGCCCGCGAGATGCATCCGCAGGCAGCGGTGGACCCGCTCGCGGCGCGAGGCGGGGGCGAGCAGCCGCACAGCCCGCGCGGCGTTCTCCAAAGCGGCCCTCAGCAGAGTGAACGGGGCGTGGGTGGGCAGCGGCATCTCGCGGTGGCCGTCGTTCTCAGTGCCGCTCATGAGGGCGGCCAGGGCCTGGAGGTGGTCGACGGCCACGACCAGGGCGTGGTGGGCGCTGTGGGAAAGCCGGTGCGGGCCGGTTCTCGCGTCGTCGGCGAGCGCGCTGCCCCGCCTGGGCCTCCCATCCGGCCTGGGGCCGGCGGTGCGTTCGCCGAGCGGCGCGGCGCGCTCGAAATCGCGCCGCAGGGCGTGCAGGAGGACCGCCTCGTCCACCTCGTCGGGGATCGTCATGGCCGCTCAGGGCAGGGCCCCGTCAGGCGGTGATCCAGCAGTTCGCCGCCCGCACCGGACCGGCTCCACACCCCGGCCCGGTGCCCGCCCTCACAAGTCCGCCGCCGGCGTTCAGCTGGTCGAACGGACCAGCCTCCTCGCAGCCACTCCCGCGGGCGCCGCTCTCATCCACGAAGCAGAGCACCTGCTCAGCCTCCTGGAGACGGTGGAATCCTCGGTCACCTGACTGGCGGCCCGACCTACGACCGGGGTGGCCGCAAGGCGCCGGTGATGACGGTGGCCACCATCTTGCGGACGGCGGCGGTCTGCGGTGGGGCGCTGGTCCGGTCGGCGAACAGCAGGTGCCCGGCCCCGACGAGGGTGGGGGCGAGTGTGTCGATGTCGGCGTCACCGGCCAGGCGCCCCGACTCCCGCTCGGCGGTGAGGTATGCGGCGATCATGGCGGTGCCTTGCACGGCCAGCGGGATGCCGGTCAGACCGGCCTCGCGCAGCCGGGCGCGGAGGCCGTCGCGGAAGGTGATGAGCGCGACGATTGCCACCGTGACCGGACCGAACAGGCCCTGCAGCGCGTCGGCGAGGTTGTCCACCACGCTCCCGGTGCCGGCGGCGGCACGCAGAGTCGTGGTTCGGTCCTCGATGCCGCGGACGCGGTCGAGGACCAGTTCCGCCAGGAAGGCGTCGAAATCGGTGAAGTGCCGGTGCAGCACGCCCTTGGCGCAGTTCGCCTCGTCCGTGACCGCCCGGCTGGTCAGCGCGCCGGGACCGTCCCGGAGCAGGACGCGCTCGGCGGCTTCGAACAACTGGCCGCGCACGTTGTGGATGTGCACCCCTGACGGCATTGTCTCCCTTTCCGCGCCGCCCGCCTTAACGAGTGGGCAACCGCCCACTAGTGTGGGCACATGCCCACTTTATCGCAGGGACAGCCCGCCGAGCCCGGGCCCGAGCCCCACCGCCACCGGCAGACGGCCGAGTCGTTCGGCGTCGGCGCCGAACGCTACGACCGCGCCCGACCGCCCTATCCCCAGGCCCTGGTCGACAGGATCGTCGCCGCGAGCCCCGGTCGGCACGTCCTGGACGTCGGAGCCGGGACGGGCATCGAGGCCCGGCAGTTCCAGGCAGCCGGCTGCACGGTACTCGGTGTCGAGCCCGACGAGCGGATGGCCGCCTTCGCACGACGCAGCCGCATCGAGGTCGAGGTCTCCAGGTTCGAGGACTGGCAGCCCGCCGGGCGGCATTTCGACGCGGTCGTCGCCGGCACCGCCTGGCACTGGGTGGACCCCGTCGCCGGCGCGGCCAAGGCGGCCCAGGTGCTCCGGCCCGGCGGCCGGCTCGCTCCCTTCCACCACGTCCCCCAGCTCCCGGCCGGGGTGATCGACGCCCTCGCCGAAGCCCTCCAACGGGTCGCCCCCGACTCCCCGTTCAACCCCGGCCTGCTGAGAGGATCGGCCGTGGACGCATACCAGCCGCTGTTCGCGAAAATCGCCGACGGGATCCGCCGGACCGGCAGCTTCAGCGAGCCGCAACAGTGGCGCTTCACCTGGGAGCGCACCTACTCCCGAGACGAGTGGCTCGACCAACTCCCCACCTTCGGCGGCCTCACCCAGCTCCCCGCAGACGAAATGGCGGAGGTCCTGGACAGCGCCGGAACCGCGATCGACGAGCTAGGCGGCCACGCCACCATGCCCTACACATCCGTCGTGATCACCTCGACCCGCTCCAACACGGCCTGACCGCCGCGAACGTCGGGCGTCGCCGGGCACGGGCAGACCGCTGAGCCCGGCGACGCCCCCGGGGAAGCGGGGCAGGCTCTCCGGCTCCTCGCACCGGAGCCCAGACCAACGGTCCGTCCCGGCGAACGGCGCGATCGCCAGAGATCAGCTGACCGTCCCGCTGCTAACGCAACGTGGAATCCAGAGTTCCAGCAGGACTCGCTGCTAACGGAGCGGCTCAACCTACAGCGTGGACGGTCTCCTCTGGGTGCGGGATTGTCCTGCTCCGGGGCCGCCGACTACACGGCTCCGGAGCAGGGCATCTGAAGGCACCCCTCTCTAGAAGGGCGTTTCCTCCTCGTCGAACTCCCAGATGGGAGGCCGATCGTGACGCTGTCCGTCCGCATTGCCAAGTGTCCATGAGATGCACTCTGGACGTTCGCCCGTTCCCGTGCGGGCGAACTCCTCCAATGCGGCTCTCACCTTGCTGATGGGCAAGGTGCTGGCACGATCATGGAACAGAGGGTATCCAGTGTCTGAAACCACGCGGGGGTCGAACTCTGGCGGCTCGGGGTTGTCGGAGATCCATACATGCTCAAAGATTCCTCGCTTCAGCGGGTTGCCATCTGCGAGGTACCAGATCAGCGCTCCGAACCCGGTTTCCGAGTTCGCGGACACGAGCAGGGTACTGTCGCCCTCGCACCCATCGCTGAGGGGGCTTTCGGCGAGGCAGAACACGGCCATGGTTCCCGGCGCCAGGAGATTGTCACTCCTTTCCTGGTACGGCTTCAGTGCGGCAAGGGCCATGTCGATGAGCGCGGTGGCATCATTCCGGCTATCGGCGTGACGCCACTGCATGTCGTATCTAGCATTCAGCACCATGCCAGACTATCTCTTCCCCCGGGGCCGCGCCCCCCTCAGCGGGGGCGCTTTCGTGGTTTTTCCATTGGAGTCCTTGTACCAAACGACTAGCTCTTGGTCGTCGTAGAGGATCTTCGGGACGGTGATCGGGCACTGGTTGGAGCAGACGCCATCGGCGTTATTGATGACGATTTCCATTCTGTTGAACTTTCGATCGGTGGAGTTGCTCATCAGCCAGGCGAGCCTGGTTTCAAGGTGTGCCGCTGCCGGGTGATTAGGAAAACTGGTCGGCATGCCGTTTTCGGCCAGGAACTGGGTGATGGCAGCCGACCGACTTTCACTGTGGCCACTGTTGATCTTTTCGGCGAATTTTTCCAGCCCACCCTTGCCGTCGGAGAAGAAGACCGTTCCCTGAGTCCGGCCGTTCGGGTTCGTCCGCTTGTCCAGCCCCGCGAGGGCTTCTTCGATCTGCTTGGGGCAGTTGTGGGTGAGCAACGGGGTGTCGCCTGCGAGCACGTGGTAGGTGTGCAGGTCGGCGACGGCGAGGTTGTAGGCAGGGGCGAGCGCGGTCCAGTGCCGGACGGAGGCCACCAGGACTGCGGTGCCGGTGTCCGTGCGCAGAGTGTCGCCCGGACGAATGTCCGCAGCGTCGGTCCACTGGCCGAGAGTCGGTACCCAGAAGGGGTGGTGGTCGGTGGCGGTGACGGCAGACTGCGTGCCGTTGGAGGCCGTTATGGTCAGTTCGGTGTAATCGCGGTCGTCGGGGGTGTAGATGACGGCTGCGACCGTGCGCGGGCCGGATTCACCGGTAGTGGGGTCAGCTGCTGCGACCTGGTCGCCCGGCTGGATGGTCTCAATGGGGCGGTTGGTGCCGTCGCCCATGAGGACTCGGGTGCCGCTGGGAAAGCTGTTGAGGCACGGGGGCAGGTTCGGCTTGGGCTTCTTGCCCCAGGGCCACTTGCTCTTGGCCCAGTCCGTGATGTCGTCCGCGACTCCGCTGAGCTTCTTTCCCCACTTCACACCGACGCTGATGTAGCCGACGAGAGGCACCATGTTGACGCAGGTCAGGATGGTGTCGAGGCCGTCGGTGTTCTTGTATCCGCCGAAATACTCGGCGGATGTCCATACGCAGTTGGTTCCGTCAGCGGCCAGGTCGCCCACGATGGGGAAGAGGCCTGCGACATCCAGGGCGCCATGCCCAACGGTGGAGACGATGTCGTACCAACTCAGGCCTGGGGCTCCGCCCACCCCTTGTTGGGGATTGACGGCGGCAGCCCACATGGCGTCGTCCTGTTGCTGGACGAGTGCGGCCTCCTGCTGAGCCTGACGAGTAGCCTCCTGGAGAGCAGCAGTGGCGGTGGCGCGGGCTTCGTCGCGGCTCTTGCCGGCGTTCTCGGCGGACTTGCGGGCGGCAGCAGCGGCGGCGTAGGCGGTGGTGGCGGAGGCGCGTGCCGCCTTGGCCTGGGCCTGAGCCCAGATTGAGGAGCGCTGTGCCGAGCCGGCGCTCTGTTCGGCGCGGGACTGTGCGGCCCTGGCGGTCTTGGCGGACTGGGCCGCCTGGTCGGCGGAGGTCTGGGCGCGGTCGGCGGAGGTCTTGGCCTGCTGGGCGTAGGCGGCGGCCTGCTGGGCGGAGGCGGCGGCCTGGGCGGCGGAGGCGTTGGCCTGGTCGGCGGCTCCGGCGGCGGTGGCCGCTGCCTGGGCTGCGGTGGCGGCGTTCTGCTGGGCGAGGGAGGCGACCTGGTTGGCGCCGGCGATGGCGTTCTCGATCGAGGCGACGTGGGTGCGGGTGACCTCGTCCTTGGCCCGGGCGCGGTACTGGCCGGTCTCAAGGAAGTTGACGATGGCCGGCAGCGGGCTCTCGTTCGCCATGTGGGCGGCGATCTTGAGCTCGGCGCCCTCGGCCTCCATCAGCTGCGAGATGACGACCCGCTGGTCGCTCTCCCTGGCCGTGTACTGGCCCTGGTTGATGAAGCCGGTGACGGCCTCGATGGTGTTGGTCTCCAGGGCGGCGTGCGCGGCCTGCTTGACCCTGGGGCCGCCGCTTTCGGCGAGCTGGGAGATCTTGACCCGGTACTGGCTGAACGCGGCCTGGTGCTGACCGGTGGCCAGGAACGCGGCGACCTGGGCTCCGTCGCCGGCCAGGGCGGCGGTGGCGGCGGTGCGCACGCTCTCGTAGGGGCTGTTCTCCGCGATGTAGCGGGCCTGGGTGCGGTCGTCCTGCTCGGCGGAGGTCTTCCACCCTTCCGTGACGTAGTCGACGACGGCCTCGTCGTTGCCAGCGAGGGCGTACTCGGCGGCGGCCTTGCTCCAGGGACCGCGCACCTTCAGGGCGGCGAGGGCCATCTTGCGCCCGGCGGTGACGACGGTCAGCGGGTCGGTGCCGGGCTGTGATGCCAGCTGGGCCAGGCGTACGGACTCCTGGTCCAGGCGCAGGGCCTCGGCCTTGGCCTCGTCGGCCGAGCGGCGGCTCTGCTCGTAGGCGACGCCCAGGTCCTGGGCGCGGGCGACGCCGGCGTTCTCGCGCACGGTGCGCTCCTCCGCCTCGCCGGCGAGGGCGCCCTGGTGGATCTGGCCGGCCTTGGCGACGGCAGCCGTCGCCGCGTCGGCGGCCTGCCGGGCGCTTTCGGCGTGGGCGGCGGCCTGCTGGGCGGCGTTGGTGGCCTCGCCCGCGTGGGCGGCGGAGTTGCGGGCCGACTCGGCGGCGCGCCCGGCGCGGGCGGAGGCGGACTCGGCGGCCTGCTTGGCTTCATCGGCGTAGCCGGCCGACTGGCGGGCGAGGGCTGCGGCGGCGGTGGCGGAGCGGCCGGCCTCGGTGGCGTCGCGGCGTGCGGCGGCAGCGGCCTGCTTGGCCTTGGTGGAGGAGGCTCCGGCCTGTCCGGCGTAGGTGCCGGCCTGGTCGGCCGCCGCGGCGGCGGCGTTCACGTTGGCCGTCGCGGAGGCGGCGGCCTCCGCGGCGACGGCGGCCTCGATCGCGGCCTTGCCGGCCCGGTCGGCGGCCTTGGCCGCGTAGCCGGAGAGCCTGGCGGCGGTCTCGGCGCCCTTCGCGGCGTCCTCGTCGACCTTGGCCGCCGCTGCGGAGTTCAGCGCGTGGGTGGTCGCCCGGGCGGCGCCGACCGCGGCGGCGGCGGCCTGCGAGGCGGCGGCCGAGGCCACCCTGGAGGAGTTGTTGGCGCGCGTCGCGGCGGCGGTGGCCGCCTGTGCGGCCTCGCCGGCGCGCTTGCCGGCTTCGGCGGCGCGGTCGGCCGCGGCCGAGGCCCGCGCGGCGTCGCCCTGGGCGGCGAGGGTCTCGGCGGCGGCCTGGTCGGCTGCCTGCTTGGCCAGTTCTGCGGCGGCGACCGCCCGCTGGGAGGCGTCCACGGCGGCGTCCTTCTCACGCACCGCCTGGTCGCCGGCCGCCTCCGCCTGCTTCACCAACTCCTCGACGGAGGCGTGCTCCTGATCGCGGGCGCGGGCGATGTGCTGGCCGACCTCCAGGAAGTCGCGGACCTCCTCCAGACTCCCGTCGAAGGCGACCAGCGCGGCCTGCCGGGTGGCGGGGCCGCCGCTCTCGGCGATCTGCGAGACCCGTACGCGGTCGTCGCTCTCGCGCAGCGTGTACTGGTTCTCGTTGAGGAAGGCCCGGATCTCGCCGATGGGCTTGCCGGTCAGCGCGAGGGCGGCGGCCTTGGTACGCGGACCGCCGGTCTCGGCGATCTGGGACACCAGGACGCGCTGGTCCTGTTCCAGGGGGGCCTTCCAGCCCTCCTTGACGAAGGCCTCCACGTCCTGGTCGCTACCGGCGAGAGCGCTCTGGGCGGCGGTGCGAAGGCGCGGGCCGGCCGCGGTGAGGATCTCCAGCGCGGCCTGGCGGTTGTCCTTGATGCCGGAGCGGGCGAGCTCACCGCCCGGGTCCGTAGCGGCGCCGAGGAACAGCCGCACCTGGTCGTCCCCGCCGACCAGCGCGAGCTCGGCGGCCGCCTTGACGGAGGGTCCGCCGTCCTTCCACTCCTGCAGCACCCGCCCGCGTTCGCTCAGCTGCGGCACCACCGGGGGCGGGACCTCGTCGGCCGCGACCGGGTTCGCCGAGACCAGCGAAGCCAGCAACGCCACCGGCAGCACGGCGCGCCCCAGCAACCCGACCCCGGACCTCCTCCCGCGTGTCCTCGCCCGTCCTATTCGAAAACGCACGCGACAACCCCTTTCGGAGAAATGAAAAGCAAACAGGAGCAGGCAGTTCCCCTGCGGAGGAACCGCCGCGACCATTACCGCCGAACCGGACAGAACGTCACAACAGCTCGCAATAAGGCCTACCACCTGCACATACACCCGTTCGACGGCGCAGCGATCGTACATTACGATGCGTCAATTGATCGAGATTCAAAGACTTTTGCGAAGGCAAAGCAGACATTTCAGCGCAGTTCTTCTTAAGGCAGTTCGAGTCCGTTCTTCCGGACAAGTCCGAAAGGATCACGCCATGAAGTCCCGTGCACGCTCGCACGGCCTGTCCGCGGCCACGGCTGCGGCCGCTCTTGTCCTGGCCGCCACGAGCGGATGGACGGCGGCCCCGGCCGCGTCCGCCGACACCACGCCCCCCGTCGAGATCGCCCCGGCCGCGACCGAGACCTTCGCCTACCCCGGCGCCGCACGGATCCTCGCCGACCGCGGCATCACCCTCACCCGCGGCGACGGCGGCATCACCCTCACCGACTGCGCCAACGGGAACTACCAGATCAAGCTCGGCGCCATAACCTCGGACCCCTCCGACGGCGACACGATCTGCTTCAACGCCCCCGGCGCCGGCGGCTACCTGGCCCTCACCATCCCGGACGCCTACCGCATCAACACCTACGGCCGCTCCATCCGGGCGAGCCTGACCACCAACCAGGGCCCCCTGGAGACCGTCGACGTCGCCGCCAACGCCACCAAGGGCATCGGCGAATCACTCGACCCCAACAGCCACGCCGTCGTCCTCGAACTGCGCATCACCGGCACCAGCGCCGCCTTGCCCGCCCCCCAGCCCACCGACCCCGCCCTCGCCCACGTCGCCAAGCTCAACATCGGCGACGGCAAGCGCTCCTGCACCGCCGCCCTGGTCGACCGCAACTGGCTGCTCACCGCCGCCAGCTGCTTCACCGACAACCCCGACAACCCGTCCACCGTCACCGCCGGCGCCCCCCAGGACAGGACCACCGCCGTCATCGGGCGCACCGACCTCACCAACACCGCCACCGGCGCGGTCGTCGAGGTCGTCGGCCTCGTTCCCCGCCAGGACCGGGATCTGGTGATGGCCCGCCTGGGCACGCCGGTCGACGCGATCGCTCCCGCAGCCCTGGCCACCACGGTGCCGGCCACCGGTGAGAGCCTGCGCGCACCCGGATTCGGCCGCACCGCCACCGACTGGGTCCCCACCAAGATCCACACCACCACCCACACCACCGGCACCCTCACCGACACCACCCTCGCCACCGACCCCGCCACCGGCCAGGCACCCGTGTGCCAGGGCGACGCCGGCGCCCCGCTGCTGCGTAACACGAACGGCACCACCGAGATCGCCGCCGTCGCCACCCGCTCCTGGCAGGGCGGCTGCCTCGGCACCGACCCTGCCGAGCTCCGCACCGGTGCCACCAGCACCCGTGTCGACGACCTCGGCTCCTGGATACAGCAGGTCGCGGCGCTGGATACTCCCCTCGCGGGGAACTGGGACGGCGCCGGCCCGGACAACGTCGGCATCTGGCGCCCCTCCACCGGCGAGTTCCACCTGCGCATGGACGACGGCAGCAACGTCAAGGTC
>NZ_JBHVER010000162.1:10348-18782 GCF_042802195.1 Kitasatospora sp. NPDC057500
AGGTGACATCCCGGTCGCCGGAAACTGGGACGGTACCGGCCCGGACAACGTCGGCATCTGGCGCCCCTCCACCGGCGAGTTCCACCTGCGCATGGATCACGGCAGCAACGTCAAGGTCTCATGGGGCCAGCCGCAGTACAGCTGACCCGCGGAGCAGAGCCGCAGTTGCCGGACGGCCGACGGCCGCTGGGCGGTAGCCGGAACCCCGGGGACCTGGCGCTGCACCGCCGGCCCCGGCCAGGAGCGCCGTGATCAGCCGCCCGGCCCGTTCAGAGGGAATACGGCCTTCGCATCGGCTGAACTCGACCAAGGAGTCCAGAAGCTGATGCGAAGGCCGGTCCGGCAAGCGCAATGGAGCGGGGCCATGCCTCTGCGGCATCAGTGCCGGAGGACGGCCACGGCTTCCTCGGCGCGGCCGAGGTCGATGAGGTAGCCGGCCAGGGCGTGCCGGTCGGCCGGCGTGTGCTGCTGGAGAAGGGCGACGGCCTCCCCGGTGCGGCCGGCCGAGGCGAGGAGTCCGGCGATGTCCCACGCGGCGTAGGAGGTGTCGCCCTCGGGGTGGGCGCGGGCCTGGTCGAGCGCCTCGTCGGCACCCGGCCGGCGGCGATCAGCGGCAGGCGCAGCCGGAACAGGTCCCACTCCTCCTCACCGTCGCGCCGGGCGGTGAGGGCGTCGAGGTGGGCCAGGCCGTCCGCGGGACGGTCCTGGTCGAAGCACAGGCCGGCCAGGGTGTGGAGGATCCAGTCCTCGCCGGGGCGGGTGTCGGTCAGGTGCGCATCACCTCGATCGCCTCGCCGCCCCGGCCGTGCCGGGCCAGGAGCCGGCAAGCCCGAACGTCGAGTTCGGGTCCTGGAATGCCGGCCCGGCGGCCTGCCGGTGGACCGTCAGCGCTGCCTCGACGTCGCCGCGCGCCGCCTGCAGCTCCGTCGGCCGCCGCGCGGCGTCGATGTGGGGCAGCAGCTGGGTGAACGCCTCCGGCGCGCGGCCGTGCGTTTCGGTGGTGTGATTCACGGCCTGCGCGGCCCCGGGCTCACCGGCTCCAGAATGCCGGTGGGCCCTTGCGCGGAGGTTAGTTCCAGGGTTCGTCGACGGTTCCGGTGGTGAAGGAGGCGCCTTCGAAGAGTTCCGGGGTCAGGTGAACACCGGTGAGGTGTTGGGCGAGGGCCAAGGCCAGTTCGGTCTTGTCGGGGTACGGGGCCGGGTGGAAATCCGGCACGGCCGCGCTGATGGGGCCAGGGGCCATGTCCTCGGCGACCAGGCGGGCGGTTGCGTCGGTGTACCAGCAGAAGCGGGTGCGCGCGTTGATGTTGCGGAAGTGGGAGACGAGGGTGGTGTCCGCCCATGCTGCGATCGACTCCTCGCGGATGCCGAGGTAGCCGTTGGGCTCGACGGCCAGGGTCCAGCCGCCGGCCAGGTCGGCTGCGGCGACGAGCATCCGCTCGCCGTCGGTTTCGGCCTCCAGGTCCCCGGCCGCATCGCAGACGGCGTCGACACCGATGGCCTGGGGGCCGCTCTGCGCGTCTGCCCGGCGCAGCAGTTCGCGGGCCGGTACGCCTTCGACCAGGGTGAGGCAGTAGGCGTCCTGCAGGGACGGGTAGAGGATGCGGAACCAACTGTGGTCCCGCGGGTGGTCGCTCATGTGTGTTCTCTCTCTGGCTGCGGCGCCCCATGCCGGTGCAGGCCCGTCCTATCACCGGCCACCGACAACCCGAACCGCTACACCGGGGACTGGGTCGCGGTGAAGACCCGCTGGGGCCTGTCCGTCGAGCCCGCCGAACTCACCGCCTCGATCAGGCCGCCCTGGGTGAGGTGCTCGCTCGACCCGGTCCGGCAGCACCCGCCACCGGCCGGCCGGACCGGGGCCACCGGCAGCCGGGCGGTGCGGACCGCGCCGGTGGGAACGGGCACGGCCGGTGCGGACGGTGGCGGCGGTGGGTCCGGGCTCAGGAGCCGGTGGCGGGCTCGTCGTTGGTGGGTGCGGTGACGGTCACGGGGTCGCCGAACTCGGTGAAGGTGATCTTGTTGGCGCCGGCCTGGCCCCGAATGGTCATCCGCTGTTCGAAGCGGAGCGTGCGGCCCTGGCTGTCGATCCACTGGTCGCAGTCGAAGGCAGTGATCTTGCCCTTCATCGAGCGGTAGACCTGCGGGTCGATGGCGGCGATCTGCTCCACCTCGATGCGGCCGGACAGGTGGTGGGCGGGGACACCCGCGACGTCCTCCATGCCCTTGCGGGCCGAGGGACCGGTGGCCAGCAGCAGTGCGGCGTACTGCGCGTAGTCCGCCTGGTCCTGGTCGGACCGCGGGGCCTTGAGCCAGCCGCTGCCCGGCTTCGTCAGGTCACGGCTGTAGGAGAAGTCCCCCGCGAGGACGACCTCTGTGTGAACGGCGGTCTCCTCGCCCGGCGCGTCCGCGGAGCGCAGCACCATCCGGCCGGTCATGGGCGCGGTGGTGTTGACCCGGCCCTTCGTCGTGAACGACGGCGTGCCAGCTATCTCGCTGGTCACGGACATGACGGCGGAGTACGGCGCCCGCTTGACAGCCAGGGCCTGCTCGGGGTCGAAGGCGCCCGGCACGGGGCTCGTGGGGTTGGTGCTCGCAGGGGCGCCGACGGGTTCCGCAGTAGTGGAGGCGGTCACCGGGCTCGGGGAAGCGGTGGCCACGGCCGTGCCGGCGCCGTCGTCCTTGCAACCGGTCAGACCGGTGAGAGCGAGTGCCGTCGCTACGGCGGAGAGCACAATGGTGCGGCGCATGGTGACCGAATCCCCCGGGTTTCGAATGGTGCGACGATCTTGCCATATCAACCGGCCGCACCTGCCCGGCTGCCAGGAGAAACCGGCCTGCGGCGTGGGGCGGCTGCTGCCGTGTGGGATGCCGACGGACGCGAGCGGCACCGATTCGGAGGTGGGCGCGGAGGGCGGTGCAGTGTGCCGGCCGGCCCGGCAGCGCTCCGGGCGCCGGCGCGGGCGAGGACTCCGGCGTCCTGGAGCCTGCTGCCGGGCCCAGGTGGCAAGTGGGTGCGCGCGCCCCCGTTCGGGCGCCGCATTTTCGCGTGGTGTCCCGTGTTAGGCCCCGGATCCCTCGGGCAGCCGCCCGGGTGGCGATGCGCATGCGATTAGACACGCATAGTCACCGGCCCCGGGGCTGTCGGCCTGCCGCCGAGCCTGGGAGGCCCCGTGCGGGAGCCGAGCGCGCCGACCACCGTGACCCCCCTCGACCCCGGAAGCGTGGGGAACTTCCCCTACGAGTACGAAAGTCCCAGCAACTACTTCACACTCCACACATGGGAGTACCTCGATCATCTGGTGGCCAACCGTGCCACCGAGCACGTACCCACCGCACCCAGCGAACTCGTGGGTCCGCTGACGAGTTCCTACTACGCGTGGATCGAGGCCCTGGCGTACGAGCTGTCCACCGCTGACGAGAAGGCCCTGGTCGAGGCCCGGCTGTCGGCCCAGGAAGCCGGCATCTCCATGGTCAAGTCCTACGAGGGCGTCTACGGGGAAGTCACCTCGCAGCAGATGGGCAACGCCCAGGTCGACACGAAGGTCGACTACATCGCCGGCTACAAGCTCGTCCAGTGGGCCGGGGAGAAGGGGCTGCGACTGAGCGGGGAGGTCCTGCAGAACCTTCGCGACCACCTGCCGTACGCCCCGCCGTCCGCGGACCAGGTGATCCCGGCGATCGTGGACTACCTGAGGGCTCTGAAGCCGGTCTGGAACCTGATGGAGGCCGGCTGCCGGGCCGACGCCGCCCGGCACGCCATCCTGAAGAACCTCACCGCACCGAGCAGTACCAACGGAGGCCAGCAGGTCGAGGACGACAAGAAGAAGACCGTCTACAAGCCCGCGCTGAAGATCACCACACCCGTCCAGACCATCCGCGACAATCTGGCGTCCGACAACGGGTTCGCGATCAGCAGCACGTTCAAGGACTTCAGCGAACGGCAGGCGGAGTTCTGGGTGAAGGGGGAGGGAGGCGGGACGGTCAACGTCTTCAACGTCCTGTCCATCTCCCCGCAGGGCAAGGCCTCCTACTCCGTCACCTCGCTGAACACCGAGGCGCGCGAATGCACCGTCGACGTGACCTACAAGGGCGTCACCGGTGTCGCGGTGGAACCGGCGCCCTACCGGGCGACCGACGCGACCGGGTGGTTCGCCACCGACCAGATCCATGACGCACTGGTCAACGGCGAGAAGGACACAAGCGGCTGGGTCCTGCGCCCCTACCCCGCCGCCGGCGAGGTGAGCTGGATCAAGTACCTCGTCCTCAGCGCGTTCCCGACCATCAAGATCACCTACAGGGAGGGCAAGCAGCAGGAGGAGGTGAAGGCTTGGAGCGTGGGGACGAAGGTCGACATCAGCCTCTTCGGCATCCCCCTGGGGTCGATCGGATCCGGATACAAGGTCACCGAAAAGACCGGATCCTCCCAGGAGGAAGGCTTCACCATCACCTTCGGGCCCGCGCCCGAGCACATCACGACGATCTACGACCGCCGCGCCTACGTCATCGGCGCCGGAGTCGGCACAATCCCGAGGACCTGACCACACCACCACACGGCCGGGGTGCGGCGCCTGCCACCGGCGCCGCACCCGCCACACTCCCCCAGCACCCCGTTCGACCGAACACCCGCAGCGCGCCCCCGCGCACCACGACCGGGGGCCCACCCGGGCCGGGGGCGGACAGCTAGTCTCCGCCCCCGGCCGCCCCCGCACGGCACCAGAGGCGGCGGAGGCGCCTGCCGACGCCCCCCCAAGGCCCCGAAACGGCGTGAACGGCCTTCGGACGGCCGGTGCAGAAGAGCTGCGCCCCGGCCCCGGCGGGACAAGCGGCGCCCGGAGCCGGGGCCGTTGGACGCGCATGGGCGGGCGGGGCGGGGCGGCGGTGACCGGCAAGGGCCGACCGACCGCCCCAAGGTGTGCCGATCGCCCGGGCGCCCGATCCTTGGGGCATGGCCTCGACCGTGGTCCTGTTCGAGCTGCACGCCGGGCAGCTGCTGACCCCTGACCGGGGCGAGCCTGCGATCGTCGCCGTCCACACCGCCGGCGCGGACCCCGACGTGCCGGAGGACCCGCTGCCGAGCACCTTGTGCGGACGCGACACCGCGGCGATGGATCACACCCACTACCAGCCCGCCCACGGCGAACCGTGGTACCCGCCCGCACTGGCGGACTTCCGGTGCCGGGAGTGCGAGCGTGCGCTGCGGACGTCGTGAGCGCCGTCCGGGACGGCAGTGAGCAGGCGGAGCCGAAGGGCTCCGGTAGGACTCGGTCGGCCCGAGTGCGGGCCGCCCCTTTCGATCGCTGTCCGCTACCCGGCCGGTCGCTCAGCCAAGGTCGGCGGATGCCAGGGCCACCGCGAGCGCCAGGTGCGGGACCGCCTCCAGGCACTGCTCGGCCATCATGCTCGGGTCGGACGCGGTGCCCGCATCGGCCAAGGCCAGCAGAGCGGCACCGACGGCCACATCGACCGCCGCGTCCAGGACCTCGGCCGCCGTGAACTCCCCGCACGCCGCCAGCTCGCGCACCAGGGCGGCGGCCCGCACCGGATCGCCGCGCCACAACTCCGTGACCTCCCCGCCGGCGCCCGCCAGGTCGATGGCCGCGCCCTGCTCCGCGCTCGGCAGCGGCACAGCGGCCCCGCGAGAAGCGGCCCCACGCGCGGCGGCCGGACAGCGACAGCGGGCGACAGGCGGGGCGCAGCGGCCTCGAACGGTGGCCGGACGGCCAAGCGGGAACGGTCCGAGCCCGCCATCGCTCCGGCTGGCCGGCGACTGCCGGCCGCGGCGCAGGGACGGCGGGCACTGCACCGAGCAGGACGTCGGCCGAGCCGACGACGACGGCACCCGGCCGCCGACCAGGACCACCCGGGCGCCCAGGCCGGCGACATCGCACCCGCTCCCGCCGCAGACCCTGCCGGCCACCGCGGTACAGGGGTGTGAACGCCACCGCGGCCCGACCAGCGCAGCCGCACCGAACCACACACCAACAGGGAATCGAGGACCGCACGGCCCAGCACCCGCTCACCCCGCGGCCGGCCCCCACCCCGCGCGGCGCCCGGCTCCAGCCGGCCAGCAGCAGCCGGGACAGCTCGGCGCCGCGGGCGGCCCTGATCTCCTTGAGCCCTTCGGCCTCGTACAGCCGCGCCCACACCAGCAGGGGAAGCTCGAAAGCGGCGCCCGGCCCCACCCACACCACCCGCGCCACCCGAACTGCGCGGAACGGCCTGGAACATCTCGCCGCACTACGGCGGATCCTCGGACCGGACCAGGCAACGGCGTCCGGGCCCGACGACACCACCGCGCCTGCGGCGGGCGGGAGCGGCACCGGCCCGCCGGGGCGCGGTTCGGGGCGGCGCCCCGGTCGCAGCGGCGTCATTCGTGGCGGATCAGCCAGGACAGGAGGACCATGAAGCCCGCCCAGCCGAGTACGGCGAGGGGAAGCACGACGGCCGGGGGCACGTGGAGCTGCAGCGCCATCACGCTGCCGAAGAGCGGGGGGACGGCGAAGAAGACGGCGGAGCCGACCGTGATCCGAAAGAGGCCCATGGTCGGCTTCCCCAGCCCCAGCCGGGTCAGGGCCGGCCTCGTGCCGTGGATGACCAGTGACGATCCCAGGAACCCCAGCACCGTCAGTTCCAGGCACGCCCGCAGCGGCACCTGCGCGGCCCTGGCCCGGTGCCCGGCCGCGGCAACCTCGACCACCCGGCCCCGGAAGACCGTCAGCTCCACCGCGGAACCCAGTGGCATGTCGTCGTAGAACGCCTCGTCGACGTCGTACACGCCGTAGACCGACCCCGTCTCCCCGGCGACCGCCAGCTGGTAGACGGTTCCTTCGCGGCTCCCCTGGGCGGACCGCTGCGCCACCCTGCCGGTCTCGTGCCGCAGACAGTCCGCACCGGATGCCACCGTCGCGCCACACACCGGTGCGTGCCGGTAGGCGGTCACCTCGTCGTACGTGAGGACGAACGAGCGGAAACCGAGGACGACCAGGCCCAGGCCCGCCAGCACGATCACACCGCACACCAACTGGGCGACGACCGCACCCGGGGACCACAGCGAACCACCGGAGGACCGAGCCGTGTCCCTGCGCCGGACGTTCATGGCATCCCACCCCTGTCGGGCACGTCCCAGGCATCCCCCCGATGCCCCGCGAGGATCCTCCCAGGGCGGGACCGCCGCGGCGAGCGGGTCAGGCCGGCCTGTGACGCACTTGTCGCACAGAGCCTCCGCCCTGCCGGCCTTCAACGGTGGTCTGGAGGCGGCCGGGGAAGGTCTTGCCGAGGAACTCCCGGCGGAATCGGCGCGCCTCGAGGAAGCCGAGCGCCAGGCCGCCCACGCGGTGCGGGCGGACAAGCACTGGACCGGTTCTGTCCGGCGAGGACCGGGTCACCGCCCGCAGCCGGCTCAAGCACGTCGGCGAACCTGCGGCCATGTAACGGAGCGGCACTTGGCAGGCCGACGTACGTTCCGTCCCTGCCCGTGCCGCCGTTGCGGGATCCGGGCGAGGGCGGTTGCCCCCGGCCGGCGGGTACGCCAGCGTTCCTTACGTCTTCGGGTGCCTCAGCTCCGTATCCAAGTCCGCGTCGGACAGCGGAAAGGGCTGTGTACGCGTCCCGTGCCGTCGTGGGTGTGCCGTCGCGGCACGGGACGCGCGCCTCACGCGGCGACGGCCAGGTCCGGCAGCAGGTCGGGAAGCCATCCCCGCTGGCGCAGACCCCGGGCCCGGCGGGTGCACCAGGTGGTGCAGTAGCGGCGGGCGCGGCCGACGGATACCAGGGGCGGCACCGTCTGGGCGCAGGCCAGGCAGTGACTGAGCGGGATGGGGGTGGCCAGGCGGTCCAGCAGGCGTTGGACGCGGCGCTGCTCGTCGGGTTCGAGGGGCTCCTGGTCGGCGGGGCAGCCGGTGAGGAGTCCGGCGAAGGTGGCGCGCAGCCGGGTCAGGTCGCGGCAGCGGACGCCGAGGAGGGCGAGGTAGTCCTCGACGGGCCAGGTGGCCAGGGTGGCGGTGCGGGTGAGGTAGAGGCCGACGGTGTCGATGCGGTGGTGGTCGGTGGTGTCGAGGAGGAGGTAGCCGAGGATCTGCCAGGCGGTGGCCTTCTCGAAGCGGTGGGGATGGCGGGTGCTCTTGATCTCGATCAGGGTGCCGTCGGCCAGAGGTCGGCGTCGGCGGTGATGTCGATGCCGGCGAACATCACGCCGCTCGTGCAGGCGGCGAGGTCGGTCGTGGCGCGCAGCGTGTGGAGAGGGCCAGTGGCGGCGTGGGTGAGCTGGGCGGTGACATCGTCGACGAGGTCGCGGTGGGGCAGGTCCAGGAGCCGCTGGAGGGTGAAGGTCTCGGGGATGCCGGGGGCACGGCTGCATCCGGACACAGACGCGGACCCGGGCGCACGACGGTGCCCGGCTCCGCGCCTTCCTCGTCGGTTCCCCGCCTTGGAG